>NZ_NFKD01000090.1:0-11329 GCF_002160215.1 Bacteroides sp. An19
ATTCAAGTTTCGCAAGTTCAACTTGCAGCTTTTAATCTATAAATGTCGCAAATATGTTTCATATCTTCCTCCCTGTTGATGATAGCCTGATAGATATCTTCATCAGTCAATCCGAAGAGTTCCGCAACCGCAATGACCAGTTCTTGCATGACGCCCCATATCCTTTCCGCAACGGACAGTTCCAAAGAATCCTTGGTTACGTCTTCAAAGAGCTTTCCCATGGTCTCGTAGGCTGCAAACCTCTTTACTAAGGAAAGGATGTTGTATTGCAAAGCCGTCAGGGATGTCGCCGCGATTTGCGAGGCGAAGTTGCCGGCCTGGCATTTGCCCAGCCCCAACAGCCCCTTCGCTTCCTTGAACACGACTTCCAAAGACCACCTTTGGGCATAAATCCGGTACGCTTCAAGGAACTCAAGCCGTATGTCCGTGGTCATCAGGCCGTTCCATGCGCCCCGTTTGCTTCTCCTGACAAAGTACAGGCGTACCTTGGTATCCGCAAAGGCCACGTCCGCCACGATGTAATAGCAACGCAGTCTCCTGCTGTACTTCCGCCTGCCTTGCCTGTCAAGGTGCCTGATCAAGGCCGGCGCGGTATAAGGCTTCCCGTCCAGACAGTATTTTGTCCTGCTGTTTTCTCCCACCTTGATCATGCCCAGGTAATCGCACCTGACGTGGCGGGAGCGGATGAACCGGATGACATCCTTGCAGGCGAACCAGCTGTCTGCCAGCACATACCTGAACCTGACCCCTTTGCGGATGGCGCGTCTTATCATGGCAATCATCAGGTCGGTTTTCTTTGCCGTGTACTCACCGATACGCTCCTGCAAGGCGTCGCCGCTGTCACGTCCTTTGGTGAAACGTCTTGCGAGCTCTTCATCGGACATTCCGAACTTTCCATCCTTTCCTTTTTCACCCAGCAGTGCAAAATCCAGAAGCATTTGGGTTGTCCCGTCCGTAACGGCAAGGAACAAAGCCTTGAAACCGAGGATGCACCTGTGATGGACATGGGAAAACACCCTGCCGATGTTCTCCATGCGCCGTCCCGTCTTGGGATAGTCCGTGTCATCGACTATCAGGCAGACCGTGCCTTCCTTGCGCCCGGAACGGAGTCTGATCTTCGACCAAAGCTGGAGGGTGAGGTGATAGACGGACTTCCGCCAGTTTATCTTGGGATTACTCATGAAGCGGTAGAACACGTCTTTCTTGCATCCCAGCAAGCCGCTTAAGGAAGACCCGGTGAAACGATAAGGGTTGCGGACCATGAAACACGGGTACAACAGCAAAGCCTGGAACACCTGCAACAACGGATACACATTGTTGCACTTGCTCTTCATGCCAAACAAGGTGGATTCATTCATTCTTAACCATTTGATAACGTCCAGTATGGAATACATCGCTTTATGCGCGTAATTTTTTCTAAAAAATGCGCTGATTTCTGAAAGAAAGTCTGTAACTTTGTGCAAGGGCATAGGGCTGAGTAATGTTTTGATTTGCAACTATAAAATTACTCATTTTCTGCGATATGCGGAAATCCCTGTGCCCCTTTTATATCCCAAGAAGAAGGTTTCTATTAACTTGCGAAACTTGAATAAAGTAACTTTACTTTATCACCGTACTCATATATACGCCTAATAAAGTAAAGTCAGAACAAAGGGAAGAAAAGAAATGGCTTCGCCAGACAACCTACCCTGTTGACCAGAATCCATACACGACACAACATGTTTTTCTTTTGGCTGCAAAAATCTTCGTGACTGCATCTTGTTTTTAGTTGACTTCAGTTGGTGAAATTACCGCTTATTTCGTATCTTCGCAACGGATAGAAAATAGGTGGACTTCGGACGGGAAACGGCAGTTTTCCCGTTGGTTCCGATTCAAGAGAAAAGAGTGGCAAAATAGGCAGTTTTGAGCCTGAAAAACAAGCGAAAAATGGCTTTTCTACCGTTTAAATGCCAATTCTTTTGTTTTCAAGCAGTTCGATATGCTGCATCGGCAAGTAAATACCTGATTATTAAATAGTTAAATTGATTATAATCGATTAATATGGCGCTCTTTACGGGCGCCTTTTTTGTTGCTCAAGTATCGTTGATAATCGTTGCTAAGCCTTTTTACGCCATTTTTTGTACCTCCTGTGTACCTCACAAGCCCAAAGTCGGGTTTACTGTCTGCCAAATGGTGGACAACCTGGAACGCCTTGGAACGCTGTGGTACGCAATGAAACAGATTTGGCGAACTAAAAAGATAATTAAAATGGCTAGTAACATTGAAATTCAAAAGAAATGCGAGTGGTGTGGCACTATTTTTACCGCCCACAAAATCACTACCGCATACTGTTCACACAGGTGCGCAAACCTCGCATACAAAGATCGAGTTAGAAAAAAACGAATTCAAGAATTCCACTTGAAACATGATGCAGAATTAAAACCTAATTCTGAAAAAGAGTTCTTAACCCCTACTGAAGTTGCCGCATTTTTAGGTGTAGGCCGTACCTCAATTTATCGGTATATCAAAAATGCGAAAATCAAAGCGGTCAGATTTGATGGGAAAACTCTTGTACGGCGTTCGGATATTGATAAAATGTTCGACTACATTATTGCTTCCAATAATGAGAATAAGCTCAAAGAGAAAACTCCAATATCAGATTTCTACACCACAGCTGAAGTTAAGGAAAAGTATGGCGTAAAGGATTCTTGGATATTTCACATCGCTAAGGAACATAATATTCCACGAACCTTTCACCGTGGTAAAACCTATTGGAGCAAAAAGCATATTGATGACTACTTTGCAAAGAAAGCTCCCGATCCTGAAATCAAGGAATGGTACAGCACGCAAGACATGCAAGAGAAGTTCGGCATGACGCTGACGGCCATCTATTCTTTTGTATCAAAGAATGCCATTCCCAAGAAGAAGGTCGGCATCATGGTGTACTACTCCAAGAAGCATGTGGATATTGCTAAAGGTCTCATAGCTCCCGAAGAGCCCAAATACTACACCATTGCCGAAGCGATGGAGCGATTCAATCTGACACGAGACCAACTCTACCATTATGTGAAATACCATAATATTCCCCGTGTCAAGGTCGGTAAATATACCAAGATCCTGCGAGCAGAGTTGGACAAGTTCTTTGAGCCTCCAAAGATAGAATGAGGCAAAAGTTATTTTCCGGTGATAAATACCACCATTAGAACACCTATTTTATTTGCAACAAAAACAAGTATTAATCAAAAAACAATATAGCTATGACACTTACATGCACCAACGTAACTTTGAGACAAAAGCCATTGCGTAACGACCGCATATCTCTTTATCTGGATTATTATCCAGCCATCCGCAATCCTTATACGATGAAGATGAGTCGCCGGGAATTCCTTGGCATCTACATCTATGCCAAGCCAAAGAACGAGCAGCAAAGAATGTTCAATCAGGATATGCTGAACAAGGCAGAGGCAATCCGCTGTATCCGTGTCCAGTCGCTTATCAATGAAGAATTCGGGTTCCTGGACAAGAACAAGCAAAAGGTAGATTTCCTTGCCTACTTCCGGACTAAGGCACGGGAAAAGTATGAGAAATGGGATTGTGTTTACAACCACTTCGAGAAATTTGTCGGCGGCAAATGCACCTTTGGCGATGTCACCGTAGAACTGTGCGAGAAGTTCAGGGATTACCTGCTCAAAAGCAAACAGATTAATCATCCCAATGCCTACATCTCACGCAATTCGGCAGCCGGCTATTATTCGACGTTCCGTGCCTTATTGAAAATAGCCTATAAAGAGAAGATGCTGCGTGAGAACTTGAACGACTTCCTGGAAAAGATTGAATGGAAAGAAGTCAAGAAAGAGTATCTGACACTTGATGAAGTCAAGAAACTGGCCGCTACTCCGTGTAAGATTCCAGTCTTAAAACAGGCCTCCCTGTTTGCCTGCATGACAGGCCTCCGTATCAGTGATATTCTGAAACTGGACTGGCGTGATTTTGAGGTTGGCCCGGACCAAGGCTACTACATCCGTATTTGCACCGAAAAGACAGAAACCGAGGCCACCCTTCCCATCAGTCAGGAGGCACTGGAGTTGTGTGGCGAATGGGGTACCGGAAAAGTCTTCAAAGGCTTGACTCGCTCCATGACCCATCACCCCTTGAAACAATGGATCGCTGAAGCCGGAATCAGAAAACACATAACCTTCCATTGCTTTAGGCACTCGTATGCTGTTATCCAAATTTCTTTAGGTACAGACATTTACACAGTATCGAAGATGCTAACACATAAAAATGTCACCACTACACAAATCTATGCTGATTTAGTCAATTCAAAGAAGAGAGAGACGGCGAATAAGATTTCACTGAAATAGTAAAAGTTCTGTAAAGTAAGAAGAGTTCGACATGGGGGTAAAACCTTGTCGGACTCTTCTTTTTTATTCTATTGTGGCATAGATGGCATAGAAATAAGTACCATATCGAGGACAAATGCTGCCACTTTCTTGGATTTATAACATGGTATCTATGAAATGACATATATTTGCGCACAAACAATTAACAAATATCACTATGAATCAGAAAAGTATAGAACATATAGCACTCTATTCCCTTGTATTGGTAGGTACTCTTGTTGTTGGCGTTTTAGCTCGTCAGTTTATTTTATCCAAAGGTGTTGACGATTTCAGTAGTAGTGTTGCATTTTTTGCAACAGTAATTGTCTTGATGGCGATCTATGCCAGCCTACAGACAACTTTCAATCAGATTCTGCTGCCACGCATAGAAGCTTTTCTATTGCGTTTTTCTGCTTTTCAAACGATGAAGAATCACAATGACACCGTTTCTGAGCTGGAAGCTACTACAATCAAAGATTCAAACAAGGCTACGCCTGATGTCATTGAGCCTGCTCATACCACTGAAGAAGCAATCTCTGAACCTTCAGAATATGAAATCATGCGAACCAACGCTATCGCAAAACAGAATCATGCTATTCAAACCAAATTAGAAAAGGTCATTAGCTATACGAAGCAAACAATGGTTGCCTATATGAGTGAAGAAGATCTCAACCGTCTATGTACATACGTTGCAGAATATAGTACAGGCGATACCTTACAAAAGATATCGCCTGTAAAGGTTGACTCACAACTTAAAAGCATTGATATTATGCACTTTGGATGGAATATTGGCAAGGTTTTTGGTATAAAGCGTATTCATACTGCAACTTTCATCAAGAGTGTCTTTGCCCATACCCTCCGTGACTTGGAGATCTCAACTATTGAACGTAAAATGTCACATACGGAGTCAGAGTGTAATATTAAACTAAATACTGCAATTGTCTAATGTATGATATCAAAATATTTTAAATCCCAACTTTTGGGATAGTCCATTGTAATATTTTTCCATTGCAGAAGCTATTAATGCCTTTTTGGTTTGATGGCGTAATATTTGATCAAAATAAGCGATATCATTAATAGCACTTAAAATACTATCCACCTTTGTTGTATATCCGGATAAGTATAAAGCTCCTGTATCATTTTTGAATTCCTCTAATTCTTTATCACTTCCTAGTAATGTGCGACAACTGCTGAAATGTACAAAACGATCTGTAAAGACTCCTTTTGCCATATCTGCCAATTCTTTTAATGTCAACTTCTTCTCTGTTTTCTTCTCTCCTTCCAAAAAAATAGAATGGGTATCGCCATGAAAAGATAAATAAAAAATAGAGTAATCATTATATTCAGACGTAGCGAATCTTCTCAAATAATATTGAAGCTCTCCTTTAGTAGCTACTCTACGATAAATCACTTTACACCCCCATGATTTTTCAAGGAACCCCAATAAAGACCTTGTATGCAAAGACAATCTATTTTGTTTAATAGTATGCTCCCATTCGGTCTCAAAACAAATTATTCCCGTTTTCATAAATTTAAACTAAATGATGTGGTACATTGTCTAAATTACCTCTTTTCGCCTGTTCTTCCTTCTTTATTCGTTCTGCAAACTCCTGAATTTTATTACAAATCCACATTGAAGCCGTTTTTCCGTCTGAATAATCAGCTTCTGCAAACATATCAATTCTTCCATCTTCTCTTAAACGCTCAACCTGCTTAAAAGCATCCTTATTACCTTGAGGGTATATTGCAAATGTGGCACCTCCCTTACCCTTGACAACAGAGAAAGCGGGTACATCACTGGGCCCATCAGCTATGTAAATCATATTTCTAAAATCCACTCGACGCTGTTCATTTGTCATTTTACTATTAACATTTACCTCCACGTCTCCTCCTACACCTTTATTAATTTCGAAGAGAGCTCTAGTTTTTGAAGTATTATCAATGGTATATCCTATTTCTGATAGAAATTTATTTCCTTCTTCATCTTCCCCCTCAATAAGTTCACATCCCCATACATATTTTACGTAATCCATTATTGATGTTCCCCTAATTACTTGTGCAAACCCAGTACTTACTATGTAATGTTCTACTTTTATATTGTACTCTTCACAGACAGGATCTGACTTTAACAATTCTGTAGTTGTCTTAAATATTTCAGGAATTCCTTTATAAAAAGATTGTTGCTTGCCATATCCTTTTAATTTTTCATTATTTAAGCCTTTAAAAATTCCTTCTCTGACATATTTAAGAAAATGATTCAAATATATCGTATCAGGATTAACTTTAACATTTTGTTCCCGCATATACTTTTCAGGCAATGAATTAACCTCCTTCCAGAAAGTTGAAGAATTAATGTCATATTCCTTAAAAATTGGATCTTGCATATATCCATCTACCAAGGTTTTATCAAAGTCCCATATTACAGCTATAATATTCTTCATATAAAATATATTTTAACAATGAATAAATGCCTATTAACTGCACAAGCTATACAAATATACGTAAGGGAAATGAATAAACCAACAAATCTAAAATTTTTATGATTGAGATTTTCTATTCATTTACAATAAAAAGAATGAATGTATAAAATCTATCACCACCAAAAGTTATCTCACAGTTATATCCCGGTGATGTTTCCCACCATCAAAACACCAACTTCCTTTGCCAGCGAACAATTAAAAACGAGTACGTATGGCAAACGAACAAATCACTTTTGATAAGCTGCCGCAGGCGGTAGGTTATCTCACAGAACAGATGGAACAAATCCGGCAAATGGTGGCGGCACTGCAACCACAGACTTCTTCCGACAAGCATCGTCTCATTGAAATTGACGAAGCCTGTAAAATCACACGAAAGGCAAAGCCTACTATTTACACGCTTGCGCGTAAAGGACTAATTCCAGCCTATAAAAAAGGAAAGAAACTATACTTCTATGAAGATGAGTTGCTGCAATGGATTGAGTCCGGGCGCAAGCAGATGCAGGCAATGTCGCTCCAGGAACAGGCAGCGGAGATAGTACATGGAGTGAAGCGCAAACCAAAGGGAGGCTATAACTTTTGATCTGCACGGTTATGGAAACCTCCAAATTAACAGCAGAAGGTATCATCGGTGAGGCTGTGCGCATCGGAGTCAAGATGTCCGGCGGTGAGTTCCCGATAGAAGTCTTTCCTATCAGGATTCAGCGTATCATCAGCAGTTTGCACGATTGTCAGGGCTATCCCGTGGATTATGTTGCTGCGGCTATCCTTGCGGCCATTGCCGTGGGGATTGGCAACTCCCATCTGGTGCAGGTAAAGCGCAATTGGCTGGAAAGTCCCATTCTGTACATGGCATTGATTGGTCGCCCCGGAGCGAATAAGAGTCATCCGCTGAGTTTTGCTTTCCAGCCGTTCATTGAGCACGACTATTGTCAGAATCAGGAGTATCAGAAGTTGTATGCCGAGTATGAACGCACTATGTCCATGAGCAAAAAGGAACGCTTGGAAGCCGGTTTGGATGAGTTTCCGCAGGCACCCATGCGCAAACGCTTTCTTGTTTCGGATATCACTCCCGAAGGACTGAGCCTGATACATGCTCAGAATCCCAGAGGACTCTGCCTTTGGTCGGACGAGCTATCTGCCTGGTTCAAGAACTTCAACCGCTATAATAACGGTTCGGAAGAACAGTTCTGGCTTTCGGTGTTCAATGCCAAGCCCACGATTTCCGACCGCAAGAGTACGCAAAGTTCCATTTTTATCAGACGTCCTTACATCTCCGTTATCGGTACCATTCAAAAGAAGATTCTGGGCGAACTGGTCAAGGGCGAGCGTTCGAGTAACGGTTTTATCGACCGTATTCTTTTCGTGATGCCTGAATCTGTCTTGAAAAGCAGATGGAACGACCGGGAAACTCCTGAAGAACTGGAAATCCAGTGGCAACAGATTATCGACAAGCTGATCACACAGGATTGTCCGCATGACGAGAATAATGAGTTGCAGCCTCAATGCCTGCCATTCGATGAAGATGCCAAGCAACGACTTTACGGTTGGCAGCACGAAAATGCCCGCCAATGTGATATGGAAACCAACGATGCTTTGGTCGGTATTTACTGCAAACTGGAAATCTACATTATCCGGTTTTGTCTGATTATCCAGCTTGCCCGATGGACTTGCGGAGAGTGTGACAAGCATACGATTGACCTTGAAAGCGTGAACCGTGCTATCCTGCTGACTGAATATTTCCGGACTACAGCTGTAAAGGTGCAGACTGCCGTCAGTCAGGAACAGTTGAGCGAATTGCACCGCAACATCTACCTGAACCTGCCTCAGAGAATTACGACGGCAGAAGGTATCGGCATTGCTGAAAGCTACGGGATGAAAGAGCATGCTTTCAAGATGTTTCTAAAACGACACATCGGAACATTATTCAGAAAAGAGAATCATGGAGAATACAGTAAATAAACCTGTTACTATGCACATTTTCGCAACCGAGGGGTTTGTGAAGTTGCGAAAATGTGCATAGTAACATCCAAACAGAAAGAAAAATGAACTACAGATTCACATTAGAACCATACAAAGGTGTCAGCACCCGGCACACATGCCCGAACTGCCATCGCAAAAGTTGTTTCGCCAAATACATCGACACGGAAAAGCAAATCAGCTTTCCCGACTATGTAGGGCGATGCAACCATGAACAGAAGTGCGGCTACAACTATACACCCAAAATGTACTTTGACGAGAACCCGATGGCCAAAGAGCGATTGAGCGAAGATTTTGTGCCGATGTCAAAGCCACGCATCAGTCTGCCTCCTGAGCCTTCATTCATTGAGCCGGAAATCATGAGGCAGTCCCTAAAGCTGTATCACACGAACAAGCTGTTTCAGTTCCTGAGTTTCCATTTCGGGCAGGAGGCTACCGAAGAGCTGATGTTGCGCTACCATGTGGGAACCTCGAAACATTGGCCGGGAGCTACGGTCTTCTGGCAGGTGGATATTTCCGGACGGGTACGCACCGGAAAAGTGATGCTCTACAATTCTGAAAACGGGAGACGGATTAAAAAGCCGCACAACTACATTACGTGGGTACATTCCCTTCTGAAGAAAGAGAATTTCAATCTCCGGCAATGCCTGTTTGGTGAACATCTTTTATCCTCCGACCAGCAACGTCCGGTTGCCCTTGTGGAGAGTGAGAAAAGCGCTTTGATATCCAGCTTCTATCTGCCGCAATACCTCTGGATTGCTTCGGGCGGAAAGAACGGAGCGTTCAATCGGGATGCCATGAGTGTATTGAGAAACCGACGTGTCCTGCTCTTCCCCGACCTGGGGGCGACCGACTATTGGAACAGTAAAATGGAGATGATCCGGAGCCTGGGAATAGAAGTTTCTCTCTTTGATTTTATGGAAAGAAACGCAACAAAAGAAGAACGTGATGCGGGTTATGACATCGCCGATTTCCTGCTGAGAGAAGAAACAAAGGAGGCTATTCTTAATCGTCTTATCACGTTGAATCCGGCCTTGAAAACGCTGGTCGAAATTTTCGATTTACAGCTTGTCAATGTGGAGAAAGCACCGCTTTCAGCAACGGTTCAACATACTCGGAAAGGACTTATCAAACGATGACTGTCAGATGTCTGATTCACTTCTTTTTCACTGGAGCAAGTTTATGCCGGTGTATTACATTTCCCGGCCACTTGCTCACCTCAAAAGAAGGTGAGACGGCTCCCGATGGTCACAATTATTAATCTCAGAAGCAAATTTTATGGATAAGAAAAATACAGTTACAATCCGTCTTACAGACGAACAATTCGGCTGGCTCAGAGCACTCAGCCGACGCAGTAAACGCAGTCAAAGCGAAGTAGTGCGTTCACTCATCGAACACGGTACGGTGCGCGAACGGATTACGAGAGAAAATCTTGACATCATCCGAAAACTGATTGGAGAAAGTACGAACCTGAACCAGCTTGCCAAACGAGCCAACGCTTACGGTTTTTATCGTGTGGCCGATGAGTGCCGAAACGTCGCCCAAGAGATTTCACAACTCATAAAACAGCTCAAGGATGATAGGTAAAATTGTAAAGGGCACATCGTTTTCCAGGTGCGTAAACTATGTGCTGAAAGAAGATAAATCGCGCCTGTTGAAAGCGGTTGGTGTCTACGGTTCGCCTGAAGAAATAGCGGAGCAATTCGAGTTGCAGACTTTACTGAACGATAAGGTCAAGAACACGGTCGGCCATATATCATTGAGTTTCTCCGCAGAAGACGGAGACCGCATCCGTGACGATGATGGACTGATGCTAAGAATCGCCCACGACTATATGAAGCTGATGGGAATTGAGAATACGCAGTTCATCATCGCTCGGCATACCGACCGTGATCATCCGCATTGTCACATCGTTTACAACCGGGTGGATAATGACGGCCGCACCATCAGCGACAAGAACGACCGTTACCGGAACGAAAAGGTCTGCAAGATGCTGACAGCCCGTTACCGTTTGCATTTTGCCGAAGGAAAAGAGCATGTCAATTTCATGCGGTTGCGCCATCACGACAGGGTAAAGTATTTTATCTATCATGCCTTGAAACGAGAAGTTCCGAATGCCCGAAAGCTGGAGTGAGCTGCGACTGGCCTTACGGAAGTACGGAATTGATACGCAATGGAAGCTAAGTCGCACGACTGGCGAGATGCAAGGTGTCAAGTTCACATGCAACCAACTGACTTTTAGCGGTTCCAAGATTGATCGCCAGTTCAGTTTCCTGAACATCTACCAGGAGCTGAGATATAACGTTCTTTGTAAGCATTCTAAGAAATACACATTGCATGTCCTATGGCTTGATTGTAATTTTGCCCCCGCATAACAATCAAACCGAATAGCAATAGAGTTTATGTAAATTAGTTATGATAGTTCCAAGGGTTGATTTTAATTCTGAGATTATGCAGTGCCATACATGTGGAAAAGATGTTTTCTACAAAGTTGTTCGCCCTGAGCCTGCA
>NZ_NFKD01000091.1:0-10936 GCF_002160215.1 Bacteroides sp. An19
CCGGAAACATAGTGGTAATCGTTTAAATCTTATAATTCGGCACTATAAATTTAATACTTTTATCGCTATGTTCCTAATTATCACTGAAATATATTTATTCTTATTTCGAACTCACGTTAAATTAAAAACATCAAGATATGAGACCAACACAATATGAAGCGGCTCTGGCTGCAATGACGGCCTGGCTCTCGCACCCGCAGGAACTGGGACACGAGCCGGCAGAGATAGAGTGTACAGGCACGTTCGTACTTCACGATATGACCTACTACATCTTCAAATACAAGGATACCAAGGACAGTGAATGGCTGCTGGGCGTGAATGGTGGATACGAAGGAGACAGCTTGTCTGACTGCGGCCATACCTTCAGTGAGATGGAGCCTTATGACGAAAAGACGGCTGTCAAGGATGCTACGGCCCTTGTCGAGATGGTGCGTTCCTACTGGATGGAACAGGCAAAGCAGGCCGAGGAACGAGAGAAGAAGGCCGGCACATTCGTGGGATTCGCCCTGCTCTCCGACAACAGCTGGGACAAGGAAAAATACATCAGAGATCTGAAAGAACAGTGGAACATCACCGCTGAAGAGAAATCTGACGAGAAACGGAATCCCGAGTCACTGGTCTTTGACGTGGGTGACATGATGGCGGCGGTAAGCCTGATGCCTGCCCCCGTACCTAATGGCGAAGCCGAAGAATGCGCGAAGAACAATTACATGTGGCCGGAGGCCGAAAAAACAGCCAAAGAGCATAAGGCACACATCATGGTTGCCGTTATCGGCAAAGAGAAGTCCCTGATCGAAAGAGGCAAACTGTACGTGAAGCTGTTGTCTGTCTGCTGCCACCAGAAGAACATAACCGGTATCTATACCAGCGGCGTCGTTTTCCAGCCCCGTTTCTATGAAGGCTTTTCGGGAATGATGAAGGAGGATTCGCTGCCTATATACAACTGGATATGGTTCGGGCTTTATCGGACTGAAAAAGGAATCAGCGGCTACACCTATGGAATGGAGTGTTTCGGCAAGGACGAAATGGAGGTCCTTGATGTGGACGCCGAACCATCAGATGTGAGAGATTTTCTGGCCAGCATGGTAGGATATGTTTTGAAGTATGATGTAGTTCTCAATGATGGTGAAACCATTGGTTTCTCAGCAGAAGACAAGCACTCTATAATCCGCAGTCAGGGTGTCGCCCTACCGGATATAATGACTCTCAAAATATCGTATGAGTAATAATGACCAATATATGAGCAAAGTATTTCAACAAGACCTAAATACAAAGGAGCTTCAGCCCGGAGGACCTCTACTTATAAACCTCCTGTTCAAGGAACCGGTTGAATTGCCGGACACGCAGAGGGTGGCTGATGTATGCCGGAAGCATTTCGGCAATGTAGAATGCCGCGAAGGTGATGACAAATCCGTCTTCATCACCGCCCTGGACCACATGGTGGAATTCAAGGACGGGAAAGCACCCGTGCAGTTCCTGATGACTTCGTGCATGGACTTTGACGGAAAGACCGTGGACGACTTCACCAGAAGTCAGATGTGGGACTGCCAGGAGAGCCGTGACCGTATCCTTGAGGAATGCCGGTACAGTATGCTCGCTACGGACTTCCTTGCCCGTGCTCTGCCTTCGCTGGAACGCGCCAATCTGGAAATGGACTACCTTGAAGCGCTCGCCGAACTGTTCCCGTCCTGTGAGGCGTTCTTCTTCAGCGGCAGCGGGAAACTGTTCGAGGCGAAGGAAATCCGCGGCAATCAGATAGAAGGTCCTGACCGGTTCATCCGCTATGCCGTGAATGTCCGTTTCTTCACGATCCAGGGTTCCGACGACATGCTGGTAGATACACTCGGGATGAACACGCTGTTCCTGCCTGACCTGCAGTACCACTTCCGCGGACTTGATCCGAACTGGGTAGTGAACCATGCCTACAACGTGGCCTCCTATCTGCTTACAAGCGGCAATGAAATAGATTCGGGAGAAACCATCGATGGAATCAAAGACGGTGATATGGACAGCAGCATCCAGTGGAAGTGCCAATACGAAGACGCGCTGATACAGCCCAAACGTCCTGTACTTGACATCAACACGGGAGAATATGCAGCCGGGAACCGGGAATGATTTACCAATGACCAATTAACTTGTTGCTTATGCCATTGAACTTGACAGAAGAACAGATATTGCAGCTCGCTCCCGACGACTCGTCTGTAAAGGCCGGCAAAGGACTTGCGACCTTGAGCAAATGGGTACTGAGGGAATGCAGCGGACGTGCCGTCTGGGGGCATTGCCAGGGAAGCGGAAAGAATCCCTACCAGACGGTGATAGACTTGAATGACATTGCGTTCAAGTGTTCCTGCCCGAGCCGCAAATTCCCGTGTAAGCACGGGCTTGGCCTGCTGTTGCTGTACGCCCGCCAGCCTGACCAGTTCACGCAGGCGGAAGAACCGGAATGGGTGACAGCGTGGCTTGCCAAAAGAACGGAGAAGGCCGAAAAGAAGGAGCAGAAAGCCAAAAGCGAAACCCCAGTGGATGAAGCGGCTCAGGCCAAGAGGCAGGAGAAGCGGCACCAGAAGGTACTGGGAGGCATATCCGACCTTGAGGTATGGATGAAGGACCTGGTGCGCAACGGATTTCTGAATGTTCCGGAACGTGCCTATACCTTGTTTGACAACATGGCCCGGAGGATGGTGGACGCCCAGGCACCGGGACTTGCGGGGAGACTGAGAGCCATGGAGGCTATAGACTTCGACTCGGAAAGCTGGAAATCCGACCTGACGGAAAGTATGGGCAGGCTGTACCTGCTCATGCAGAGCTACAGGAACATCGACGGACTTCCCGAAGAATGGAAGGACGAGATACGCACGCAGATCGGATATCCCCAGTCCAAGGACAATGTCCTTGCCGGAGAGCCGGTGGCGGACAGCTGGCTCGTGCTTCACAAGCAGTCCCGTAAAGTCAACGATGTCAATACCGACATCTACTGGTTTTACGGAAAGGAAAGCGGGCTTTTCGCCAGATATCTGAGTTTTGCCGTTGCCGGTACCTTTTCCACCGAGAACTGGATTCCGGGCAGTGCCTATAAAGGGGCGCTATGCTTCTATAACGGCACGGGTACATGCCGGCGTGCATTGTTCCGAGAGTCCGTACTCGCGGAAGAAAACTTTGTGCCGGCGTGCAGCCCTGACCTGAAGCAGGCTGCCGCGGTGTACCGCACGGCCATGCTGACGAATCCGTTTTCCGAGGACGTCCCCCTGCTTGTGGAGGACGTAAGGGTCGCCCGTAACGGGAAAGACTACACGTTGCTGGACAACTCGGGCAATGCCGTCCGTGTGGCGATGCCCGAGGAAACCTACATCGACATCCTCGCCATTACCGGCGGCAATCCGTTCGCCTCGCTGGTCATTGTAAATGGGGATATATGGGAACTGAAATCCATCTGGTACAACAAAGAATATCATACTTGGAGAGATGAACGTAACTGAACCTATCATACAGGCTGCACTGCTTGGAACAGCCAACCGTGAATTCGTTCCCGGAGCCTTTCCCGAGTCCCTTCAGACTCTGGTTGACGGGATCCGCGGAAAAGCCGAAGACACGGAATCGTTCCTGTACATGACAGCCGCATCCGCCTTCGCCTACAGGCGTGCCGGATGGGAACCGGCCGGAGCGGAAGGCATTGTCCCCGTGGAAACAGCCCCGGAAGAGGAACTGCCGTATTTCGACAAAGGCCGGAGCCAACTCTTTTCCAGACTCCACAGTACACGCTATATGCTGGCCTACGCCTACCGTCTGGCGCAGGGGTCGGGAAAAATCATTTCACCCGAATACCTCCAGCCGCTTATCCGGCGTGCCTATGACCGCAACAACCCGTTGCGGTTTGAAGAACGCAGGCTGCTGAAAAATCTCGTCGGGAACAGAGGCTTGTGGCTGATCAGGCAGATGGGCCTTGCCGGAGAGGAATGCGGGACCACCGATTCCTGGGACACGGCCACCCACGGCGAGCGTAAGGAGATGCTTGCCAGATTCAGGCAACAGGATCCTGCCGCAGCCCTTGAACTGCTGCGGAAAGACTGGAAGAGCGAACCAGCCAACCAGCGCAACGAACTGCTTGGATGCCTCCGGACCAACATCAGCAAGACCGACGAGCCCTTCATCCAGGAAGTGCTGGAGTCGGACCGCAGCTCCATTGTCAAGGAAACGGCACGGAAACTTCTGTGCATGATTCCCGATTCAGCCATGGTGACGCGCTGCTGCGAACTCCTGCGTGGACATATCAGACACAACATGCTTACCGGATGGTCATACGACGAGATCGGATACACCCCGGAGATGAAGGCCATGGGGCTGTCCGAGGTAAGCTCCAACAAGAAAGAGGGCGATTCCGAATTCATCCTGAGACAGCTCGCCGAACGGGTACCTTTGAGTTTCTGGTGCGAGGTATATGGCTGCGGAAAGGAAGAGGCCGCAAGAAAATTCGCCAAGCATCCTCCTTTCAGGAAGTTCCTGGAGCTGGAAGACCCGATACTCAACTTCTCGGACGGGCTGTGGGCTTTCCATACCCTGAAGGAAGACCCTTCCTATCTGCGCAAGCCGGAACTCGTGGCGATGCTCACCCCCTCCCAGCGGGAGGAAATCAGCTGGCCGGAAACGGTCCGGGATTTCGGATTTATACCCGACTCATGGTACGGCAACGACTATGAGGCATGGGGCCCGAAATTCTCTTCCAGCGTCTTGTCCTGGATTCTGAAAAAGGATTACCTGTATTATGCCGCAGACATGGCGGAACGGCTTGCCATGCATATCCCGTCGCATCTGAGGAACCTGATCGAGGCCAAGGCCGCCTCTTCGGCGGAGGCTTCGCCGTCCATGAACGAGTTCTGCTCGAAGATGCTGGAATACATGGATCTTAAATCTGAAACAGACACTTTGTTAAATGAAAAATAAATATTGATATTCATATGAGCACTTTACTGAGACAACATGCCGAGCAACAGTTTGCAGAGGAACTTCATGAACTGAAAAAGAACGAGACCAACCCGATTCCCGAAAACTGGGAGATGTCACCCCAATCCGTTGTCACCTACCTCATGGGCGGGACACTGAAAAACGGTTTCGAGGTTTCACCGAAATACATAGGCAACCGCCGCCTGATGGAGATTGCCGTGGCCACCCTTGTCACCGACCGGGCGCTGCTTCTGTACGGTCTTCCCGGTACGGCCAAGAGCTGGGTCAGCGAGCACATGGCGGCAGCCATATCCGGCGATTCGACGCTGATAGTACAGGGTACCGCCGGAACGGGAGAAGAGGCCATCCGCTATGGTTGGAACTATGCCCGTCTTCTCGCCGAGGGGCCGAGTGAGGGTGCCCTGGTGCAGACCCCGGTGATGAAGGCGATGCAGGAAGGCAAGATCGGCCGCATCGAGGAGCTTACCCGTATCGGTTCTGACGTGCAGGATACGCTCATCACCATCCTTTCGGAGAAGACCCTGCCCATCCCCGAGCTGAACAAGGAGGTGCAAGCCATCCGCGGATTCAACATCATAGCCACGGCCAACAACAGGGACAAGGGTGTGAATGACCTTTCAAGCGCACTGAAACGCCGTTTCAACACGGTCATCCTCCCGTTGCCCGACACGCTTGAGGAAGAAGTTGACATTGTACGCCGCCGCGTGGAGAGCTTCGAGAAAGTGATGCAGCTGCCGGCAGAGAAACCGGCCCTTGATGAAATCCGCCGTGTCGTCACCATTTTCCGTGAGCTGCGTCAGGGTGCCACCGGTGACGGCAAGACGAAGCTCAAGAGCCCGAGCGGCACACTGAGTACGGCAGAAGCCATATCCGTGGTGAACAACGGCCTTGCCATGGCCGGCTATTTCGGCGACGGCCAGATCCATGCGGAGGACCTCGTTTCAGGTATCCTCGGTGCCGTGGTGAAAGACCCTGTTCAGGACAAAGTGGTATGGCAGGAATACATGGAGACGGTGGTCAAGAACCGTGAGGGCTGGAAAGACATCTACAGGGCTTCAAGAGATATGATATGATTTGATTGAAGTATTTTGCATGAGACAAGTAATATGACAGACATTCATCTATTGGGAATACGTCATCACGGGCCGGGCTCCTGCCGGAACATCCTGCAGGAACTTGAGCGTATCCGTCCCGACCTCATACTGCTTGAGGGACCGGCGGAGGCCGAGGCTCTCATGCCGTTCGTCTCCGACGGGCAGATGAAGCCTCCGGTAGCCCTGCTCGGCTATCAGCCCGATGCGCCGCAGAATGCCGTATTCTATCCGTTTGCCGACTTCTCGCCGGAATGGCAGGCTTTGCGCTATGCTCTCCGGGAGAATGTCACCTTACGCTTCTTCGATCTCCCGCTTGCCCATTCCCTTGCCTTCGAAGCGGAAAGGAAGGATGGCAACGAGCCTGCAGAAGCGGATGATGAAGCCAATGAACAGCCGGGTGATCCGTTTGACCTGCTGGCAGAAGCTGCCGGCTATCCGGACGGTGAATCGTGGTGGAACATGAACATAGAACAGCGCAGGGACGGCAGCGGCATCTTCGAGGCCGTCAAGGAAGCTGTGACCGCACTCAGGGAAGCCCTCCCGGAACATACATCCCGCAGGGACCTTGTCCGTGAAGCGTGGATGCGCCGCATGATACGGGCGGCCCAGAAGGAGCCTTTTGAACGCATAGCCGTAATCTGCGGGGCATGGCATGTCCCGGCACTGGAAAACATGCCGAAGGTGAAGGACGACAACGAGCTGCTGAAAGGGCTCCCGAAGGTAAAGGCGGAATGCACGTGGATTCCGTGGACGTATGACAGGCTCACCTTCCGCAGCGGTTACGGGGCCGGCATAGATTCTCCGGGATGGTACCATTACCTGTGGCATCATCCGGATGATGACGGCACCTGGTGGGTCAGCCGTATAGCGGCCCTTCTGAGGAAGAAGGACATGGACATCTCGGTGGCCCACGTAATCGAGACAGTCCGTCTGGCGCAGACGACAGCGGCGTTGCGTGGTCTGCCCACCCCGACGCTTGAGGAATACAACGAGGCGGTGACCACCGTAATGGGCTTCGGGGACGACATGCTGCTGCAGCTCGTCAAGGAATCGCTCATCGTGGGCAACCGGCTGGGCAAAGTCCCGGAAGCGGTGCCCAAAGTCCCTCTCCTGATTGACGTGGAACGGCTGCAGAAACGTCTGCGTGTCCCTTTCACGGCGGAAATAAAGGAGATGACACTTGACCTGCGCAAGGAGACCGATTTGGAACGCAGCCTGTTCTTCCACCGCCTGGCCCTGCTTGACATAGACTGGGCCAAGCCTGAAACCGCAGGCGGCAAGGGTACATTCAAGGAAAAATGGAGTCTTTACCACAGGCCGGAACAGATTGTCTGCATCATAGAACGGGCAGTCTGGGGCAATACCGTGGAGGAAGCCGTGCAGAAGTACGTCTCCGACCGCATGACCGGAATCACCAGAATCCCTGAACTGACGGGACTTCTTGACCGGGTCATTCCGGCCAACCTTCCGGAGCTTGTGGAGGCGATGACCATCCGTCTTGACCGTCTGTCGGCGGCATCCACAGACATTGTGGAGATGATGGAAGCGGTTCCCGACCTGGTGAACATCGTCCGTTACGGCGATGTCCGCAATCTGGATTTCAGCAAGGTGGGCAACATGCTCCGGGCCATGGTGGCACGTATCCTTGCAGGAGGTCTGCTCGTCTGCATCAACATCGACGAGGAGGCAGCCGGAGAACTTCTTGAACACCTGTCGGCTACCGACTATGCCGTCTCCACGCTTGATGACGAAGAGCTGAACGGCATGTGGTACGGGTTCGTGCAGCAGATCCGCAATTCATCGGGAGCGCATCCGCTGCTCTCCGGGTACGCGGCACGCATACTCTACGACAAGGGCAGGATATCGCGTGAAGAGATGCGTGACACCCTGAGCTTCTATTCATCGGTGGGTAACGCACCTTCCGACATCGCATACTGGTTCGAGGGATTTCTGCGTGCATCAGGTTCGGTACTGCTGCTGGACGACAACCTGTGGCAGCTCGTGAACGGCTGGCTCTGCGGCCTGAGCGACGCGAATTTCATAGAACTGCTGCCGGTGATCAGACGCACATTCAGCAATTTCACCACGGCCGAGCGCCGCAAGCTCGGCGAGAAGGCCAAAGGATTCGAATTGAACGGAACCGATACCGGAATCGCCTCCGGGGAACATTCCTGCAATGACGGGGATGCATCCAAGGTGATACCCCTGCTCGGGAGATTTCTGGGAATCGGATAAAAAAGGAACAGAATATGGAAACAGAATATTTGAAAAGATGGCGCATGGCTCTCGGCGGAAACGCCGCTGACGGGACGGGTGTAACGCTGACGGTGGAGGAACAGCGCCTTGACAGTTCGCTGGAAGCCGTCTATGACAGTGACCGCCGAGGCGGACTCGGGTCGTCGGCCCCGAAGGTAAGCCGCTGGCTGGGAGATATCAGGGAGTTTTTCCCGCAGACAGTCGTGCAGGTTATCCAAAGGGATGCTATTAAACGCTTGCACCTTGACTCGCTGCTGACCGAGAAAGAGATGCTGGCAACGGTTGTTCCTGACGTACATCTGGTGGCTACACTGATGTCACTCGGCAGGGCCATTCCCGAAAAGAACAAGGAGATGGCCCGTCAGGTCGTACGCAAGGTCGTGGACGACCTGTTGCGGAAACTCTCTGCCCCGACCCAGCAGGCCGTCACCGGTGCATTGAACCGTTCGGCGAGAAGGCGCAATCCGCGTTACAACGAGATAGATTGGAAGACGACCATCATAAAGAACTTAAAGAACTACCAGCCTCAGTACAAGACCGTCATTCCGGAAGTCAGGATAGGCTACGGCCGCAAATGCAAGGCGTTGAAGGACATCATTCTCTGTCTCGACCAGAGTGGATCGATGGGAACCTCTGTCGTCTATTCCGGCATCTTCGGTTCGGTATTGGCCTCCCTGCCGTCCGTGAGTACGCGTATGGTGGTATTCGACACCTCGGTCGTTGACCTTACCGACGACTTGCAGGATCCGGTTGACCTGCTGTTCGGTGTCCAACTCGGCGGAGGAACCGACATAGCCAGGGCTCTGACTTACTGTCAGGGAGTGATCACACGGCCGCAGGACACCGTGCTGGTGCTGGTGACCGACCTCTATGAAGGCGGCGACGCGAAGGAGATGCGCAAGCGTTTCGCCTCTATCGTGGCCAGTGGTGTGCAGATGATTGTGCTCCCTGCACTGAACGACGACGGAGCTCCCTGCTACGACAAGCATCATGCCGAGTATCTTGCCAGCCTCGGTGTCCCCACATTTGCCTGTACGCCCGACAAATTTCCAGACCTGATGGCAGCAGCATTGAGCAAGCAGGATATCGGAATGTGGGTATCCAAGAACATTAAAGAAAAATGATTCTTCAAGAAAGATGTTTATCAGCTATGAACCGGCAGAACAGGACACCAAACGATGCAGAAGGAATAAGGGTTTACCAAAATCTTTGGAAAAACTTATTGTTAGGAATATGTAGTCTGCTTTTTGCCATAATGGGCATCTTTATAATAGCAGATGACAATTGCAGGATGGTAACTAAAATAATTGGAGGCTGGTTAGGCTCTATATTTTTTGGTGTTGGAGGACTGGCCATATGCATCATGTCACTCTATAACTATCTGAGACGTATTCCGTATTTAGTTATATACAAAGACAGGATTGAGGTTTATGTGCAATTTAAAGCCTCGTATGATACGGTATATTTCAAAGATGTACAGAAGTTCCGCCTGATAACAATTGGCGCGTCAAAGCAAATTGCTATTGATTATCGCCCCTCATATATCGTACAGCGAATGAAATCTCATACGACTTCCAATTTTATACAGAAGATAATGAGATTTAATCTCAATAAGACGGGAGCCATTGAGTCTATTTTAGCCTCAAACCTGTCTATGAAACGAACTGATATTTTACGCATATTGAATGAACATATAAGAATGACCTGATAATAACAGAATATACGGAACTCATGAAAAAGGAAATAACAGACAGAATCAGGCTACTGGGCGGCAACGTGGCAAACCTGAAAGGGAATTCGTTGAAAGAGGATCTCTGTGCCATTACATTCGATACGGCCCTGTTCCTTAAACCGGTGGACACGCCCTGGCTGGCTGCCGAAGATACGGAGCCTATTGAAGGTTTGGGCGATTGGGTGGATGAGCATATGGAGTTGTTCAATTCCGACAGGGAGTCATTCTATAAGGAAATGACAGAAACCTTCTTTACCTTGGATGAAGAGCCTCGCCGTCAACTGTTTTGGGTTGCCAGACCATTTACGCCATTCCAAAAAGGGACACCGGATTTTGAAGAATGGAATGGTTGGTTTACGGATAATGCAGAGCTGGGTGAAATCATCAAGTATTCAGATTGTGCCACTCCGGATTTCGTAGAGTTGCTTTATACGGACGGTTATCCCAATTACTATCTTATCTGCCTGTCAGATAACGACCCTGAGAATCCTGTCGTCTGGAGTACGGATCATGAGGAATTTTTCACGGAAGTAACTAATGAGGGACGACTGAAGGATTTTCTCGACAGGTTCATGACTAAGGAGGAATTCCTGGAATTGGTAAAAAGTAAACTTGAAGAGTGAATATTTTGGGAAAATAACAGCCAAATCGGCTGTTAGCTGAACATTAGCTGTTTCGGAAAATAAATTATAAACTTAAAAATAAATAACGTGAGTTCGAAATAAAATCAAAAAATAGCAAGTTGTCCGTCATTGACAAAATTCACGTCAATGGCAGGCTTCTTTTCAAAAAAACAGTATGCCGCGATAGCCGACAAGGAGTTGGCTATAAAGTTATTGAATGAACGATGTCTTGAGTGTTCAATCTGTGCTATGTTCTTCAGTTCGTCATTGAC
>NZ_NFKD01000092.1:0-10590 GCF_002160215.1 Bacteroides sp. An19
AGCGGGCTATCTGACGAAGAACAGGAGCGAAAAGGACCAAAAAATCGCCCAAAGCACACACGAAAACAGATACATCAAGCCAAGAAAAACTTTTTGGAGAAATTCAAAACAGCTTCTTATATTGCATTGCATTCTCCCACGCAACAGGAAAGCTTTCCGCACGCAATAAATGTTTCAGCTAGTTTTATTGCATTGAAACTAAAGTTTCATTGCAATAAAACTAAAGTTTCAATTATATAAAATCACCGATGAACTTATATTAGTGAATAAAGGCACCGGCATACATACAGCTTATCATTCTTTTTTCCAAGTGTATTCGTACTGGCAATAATCGTATTCCGGTTCTTCAGCGATGCCATATTTACGGAATACCATGCGCACGTAGTCTTGTGCCTGAGGCGTGAAAGCCCTTTCGTGCCGCTTCAGCCGATAAAACAAATTTTTCCCGAAACTGCACAACAAGTCATTCTTTATCGCCATCGCCTTCTCGTGCATCAGTTTGTCGAACATCTTGCTCCAGCCGTAAGCGTACTTCACCGGCGTATCATCAAGAAACTCAGTGCACTTCTTTCCCGTCTGCTTCCATTGGGGGTTGAGCATGCAGACGTAACGCACGTCTTCCGGAATGAATTTCGTCACCTGATAACGCAAGCACTTGTCCGCGCGCTTGCAATTCCCGTTCAGGCAATGCCCGAACCTCTTCGGCACGATGCTGTAATCTAATTCTTTTATCATGATAAAGAAAAACTTTTTGTAGAAATTCAAAACACATTCTTACACAAAGGAACAATTTTATTAGGAAACAAGCAAGCCGAAAACAAAAATATTCACCACAGAGGCCATAGAGTACCACAAAGGAAAAATTTAAAAGACTCTGTGTACCTGTGGTGAGAAAATGCACAAAGCTATACCGCAACAGTATAAGCAGAACAGATTTGCATATCCGGAAAATTATTGATAACTTGTCGCCATATTTCAAATACCAGTAAAAACAAGATTGAAACATGATGAAGAAACAGGCATTTTTATTACTCCTTGCCTTGGATACCTCTCCGGCATGGGCGCAACAAGCCACCGTATCAGGTCCTGATAACCAACTCAAGGTAGACATTACGGTAGAAGCAGGTACCCCGTTTTATTCTGTAACCTACAAAGGCAAGACCATGCTGGAAAAATCACCGCTGGGTTTCGTATCCAATGTAGGCGACTTCAGTCAAGGGATGACTTACATAAGCCAGAAAAACCGCACCCTCGAAGAAACTTACCGGATGGACCGCACCAAACAATCGGAAGTAAACTACCGTGCCAATGAACTGACCGTCACCCTGCAGAATGCAGAGCAGAAACCGATAGACGTGACTTTCCGGGTGAGCGACAACGATGTAGCTTTCCGCTACGAAATACCCCGTTACGGCGATACGGGCAGTATCGTCATCGAACGCGAAACAACAGGGTTCGATTTTCCTTCGTATACCACCACCTTCCTTACGCCACAAAGCGACCCGATGATAGGTTGGAAACGCACCAAACCCAGCTACGAAGAAGAATACACACCTGATGCCCCACTGACCACCCGCTCGCAATATGGCCACGGATTTACCTTCCCCGGCCTGTTCCGCATCGGTGAAGACGGATGGGCATTGGTCAGCGAGACCGGAGTAGATGACAGATATTGTGCCTCACACCTGAGCGATGCCACTACAGAAGGTTTGTTTACCATCGCCTTCCCTATGCCGGAAGAGAATAACGGAAACGGAACAACAACGGCAGGACTGGCACTTCCGGGTACAACACCCTGGCGTACGATTACGGTAGGCGACGGACTGAAACCAATCGTGGAAACTACTGTGCCTTGGGACGTAGTAAAACCCCGTTTCACTTCCGGACATACTTATAAATATGGCAAAGGGACCTGGAGCTGGATTGTATGGCAAGACGCCAGCATCAATTACGATGACCAAGTGCGCTACATCGACCTGGCTTCGGCTATGGGATTCAACTATGCCCTGATAGACAACTGGTGGGACACAAACATCGGACGTGAAGGGATAGAAAAACTGGTAAAGTACGCACGTTCGAAAAACGTAGAACTGTTCTTATGGTATAGTTCAAGTGGCTATTGGAACGACATCGTGCAGGGACCTACCAACCGGATGGACAGCCCCATTGAGCGCAAACAGGAAATGAAATGGATGCAGAAAATCGGAGTGAAAGGCATCAAGGTAGACTTCTTCGGAGGCGACAAGCAGGAGACCATGCGCCTGTACGAATCCATTCTGAGCGATGCCGACGACTACGGCCTGATGGTTATCTTCCACGGCTGTACCCTCCCGCGCGGTTGGGAACGCATGTATCCCAACTATGTGGGAAGCGAAGCAGTACTGGCTTCGGAAAACTTGATATTCAATCAACACTTCGATGATATGGAAGCTTTCAATGCCTGCCTGCACCCGTTTATCCGCAATACCGTAGGCTGTATGGAATTTGGCGGCACCTTCCTGAACAAGCGTTACAACCGCACGAATGATGGAGGAACCACCCGCAAAACTACCGATATATTCCAGCTTGCCACGGCGGTTCTCTTCCAAAACCCGATTCAGAACTTTGCCATCACGCCAAACAACCTGACCGATGCTCCCCAACTGGCTCTCGACTTCCTGAAAGAAGTGCCCACTACCTGGGACGAAACAGTATTCCTTGACGGTTATCCGGGCAAATATGTCGTACTGGCACGCCGCCACGGAGACCGTTGGTACATAGCCGGTATCAATGCCGGAAAAGAACCGTTGAAGCTAACCTTAAATCTTCCAATGTACCAGAAAGGCGATAAAGTATCGTTCTACTCAGATGCAAAAGACCGTACTCCCCAACTGGAACAACAAGAGATAAAGAAACCAGCCGAAGTAAAAGTAACCATCCAACCCGAAGGTGGCGTGATATGGGTGAAATAAAAAAAATAACACACCAACACGAAGACACAAAGGATATTTCATCCATGTGTCTTCGTGTCTATTGTATCAATTCATCCGGGTATATTCTTCAATGTCACGGATAGCTTCTTTTGCCTTGCGACGAACGCTGACAAGATGCGACACACCTAAAATGGCTCCCAAAATGAAACCTGCCGTACCGCCATAACAGATAATTTCTCCTCCGACTTTCGGGTAACTCTCCACCATAAACCAGGCAATCCAGCAAAGGGCAAACGGTATGCCGAAATAAAGCCACCTTACTCCCAAACGATTCATGCGCACCAGTGCCTTGCTGACATCCAATAAGTTTGCAGCTGCTATTTCCTGCGCACTGATTCCCCGATGATTATAACGCTGAAAATACCAGGCAACCAGCAAGAAACAAGAAGTAAACACACAAAAAATCCACGAGTAACCCATCAGAATGAAATATACGTTGCAATAGACAAGGGCAAACCCAATCAACACATAAACGGTTTTCTTCTTCCGGTCAATATAAGAAACCTTGTCTTGCGTAGATTGCCTGATAAGTTTTTCGCTGACAATGGTTTCTTTCTCCAACTTAGCTTTCAGCAATTGTATTTGCTGCCGCATATCTTCCAGTTCGAAACTCTCTGAACGATTTTCCATAATGATGCATGTTTTTAATGGTTCGACATTTTTTTCAACTCTTCTTTGATACGATACAGGCGCACGGATACATTCTTAGCCGAAATCCCGACAATCTCGCCTATTTCTTCGTAACTGATATTCTCCAGCCACAACAAAACAATGGCACGGTCGAATGGCTTGAGCCGATGGATGCGGTCATACAACTGTCGGATTTGCCGGGCATCTTCATCTTTATCCTCAAACAAATTGATGTCCATGACAAGCGGAAGAGCAGCCCGTTTCTTCTTTTTCCTTTCGTAAGAAATGCATGTGTTAAAACTGACCTTCCATATCCACGTATCCATACTGCTGAGGTGCCTGAACGAACTGTACCCTTTCCATAGGTTGATGAGCACTTCCTGAAACAGGTCACTGACCTCATCGGAATCTTTCGAAAACATAAAACATACCGTATAAATGGTATTTTTATGCTCTTTCACCATTTGCGCAAATGTTGTATCCAATGTTTCCATATCCTTTAAAAGTTGTTTTTTAACCATTAGACGCAGCAACCAACGGGAAAACTACACAAAAATAGACATTTTTTCTACAAAATATGCTGGTGAATTAAGATAATTACTAGAGAGGAAAAGCACAAAAGTACTGGAAAAAAGAAAATGCTATGCTACTAATGACGAATTTACAATTTGTCATCATATCTTCGTTTGTCGGATACGGTTCAGACACAAAGCAAAAGACTTTCACTTCATCGATTTCAGATTTATGCCTTGTTTCTTTCTACCACCGTACCCGATTCATTTAATAAGAAGCACTTGCCCGGAGACCAGCCTGTTCCAAGAGAGTCACGATGCGATCGAGTTCTTCGTGAGTAGCTTTCTGAAGAAAACTATCGGGCGTTTCTCTATCTATTGTATAAATCATCACCTGACGGGGAGCTATTGCCTTTACTACTTCCAGCCACGGGAGAACGAAAACATCCGAAGTATTGTCTACATCTTCGCCTTCATCAGTCTTTCCTTTCAGAAACATGGTCTGGATAATCAGATTGCCTTGGAAAGCCTTCATTCCTTCAATGATGCGATTTACATCGTATGAACCTGCCGGACGGTCTACCTTATTAATATAAGCAGTATCTACCGTATCCAGCTTCAGAATGTTATTGTCTACCCGGCACAACGCTTCGAACACTTCAGGACGATGTATTTGGGTAGAATTGCTCAACACACTTATTCTGGCATTAGGGAAATAACGGTTACGCAAGGTAATGGTATCTTCGATGATTTCCTTAAAATGCGGATGAAGCGTAGGTTCACCATTACCGGCAAAAGTCAAGACATCAGGAGCAGGACCATTTGCCTGCATATTTATCAGACGGCGTTCCAAAGCATTGTACACTTCTTCGCGTGTAGGAAGTTTCGCATGAGGACGATGGTCTTTATTGTATCCGCACTCGCAATAAATGCAATCGAACGTACAACATTTCCCGTCAGCGGGCAAAAGATTAATGCCTAGCGATACACCCAGCCGACGGCTATGAATGGGTCCGAAAATGGGAGAAGGATAAATGATGGTAGACATAAGCTTTCACATGTTTCTATTCGCATGCAAATATACAATAAGTAACGCAGATTGATGCAGATGAATGCGAATAAAATGAAGATAACTTCATAGACAGCTTCAGAGGCAGCTTCAGATAACTGCTACCGCTCGCACAGATAACTGAAACGGCAAAGTAATATATCTTCAGCTTATCACCATTTCAAACGCACCTGCACCTGTAAGTCCGCCTTATCACTTCCTTGTATTTCTTCAGTACCCGAACTGATACGGTTCCGGTCTTGATAGTGTGTCCATCCCCATTTGGCTTGAATCATCAGACGGTTCTTCCACGTATATTTCAAGTTGATTGCCATACGGGTACCTTTGCCATAAAACGAATTCATCGAAAAAGCATAGAGCAATCCGGGTTCGTAAACATAGATTCGGGAATTATAATCTTGCGTATGAAACCAAGTACCTGTCAATGATACCTGAACAGGAATTGGAGGAATACTTCCTTTCACCGTACCGCTCACATATCCCCCTTTCGATTTTTCCCGTCCGTTATACGAAGTCATCACTCCCTCTCCTACTCCTTTCAACGAAAGATATGCACTTGGCGCATACGAACATTGGTAATGCAAACGTTGCCTTACGTAAGGCAATACAAACTTTGTTTCATCAGGAGAAGTATAGTTTTTAGCCTTGTTCTTATAAGTATACTTTATTAACATCGAGAGTGAATTTGATGGTGAATAACTTAATTGGCATAATCCGTCGAATCCCGATGTATGGTCACGGTCCACCTGATACTTTCGATAGAAAAAATGAAAGAAATCACCGTAACACAAAAACTTGAACTGTCCTAAAAAACTGGTTTCCAATCCTAAATAAGCTCCTGTCTCGTTTTGAAGTTTCGAGTTTTCTCCGAAAGCATTCCCATAAAGCGACTGATAACGCTTGTCATAATACCGGTGAATAAGTAAAATATTAGTATGAACAGCCGGTTGATAACAGAGTGCATGAAGCGTAGCAACTTTTCCATGCTTATCTACAGCAGTCTCTCCTGAAAATGTAAACCGGTTCAGAAAGAATTTATAATAAACACCTGCATTATAAAAATACATTCCACGTGGATAATACAAATTATAATCACGTGCATCAGGATTCAACATCTTGTTAAAACGATTATACACAGCAGTTAATCCAAATTCTGTGTATTTCCCATTATAAGTTAAATTACATCCAGTCAAGTGATTGGATACCGTATGTTTCTTCTCCATATCTTTTTTCAACCGATGATATCCATCAGTTTTCAACGACCTTATAAACCCGTTTTCAACACGTGCATCCTGCTTCCTGAACGAATAAAAAGCAGATACATTCCAGCGTCTGCCCAGTTGATAAGTGGCAGCTATCCCTTGCAGGTACTCCCCTTCTCCCACTGAAGTATATTTGGTAAATCCTTGTCCGAAACGGTTCTGGTTTATCATTCCTTTTCCTAAAGTAAAACTTCCTATGTTCAACACCAGTCCATACCCGAAATTAGCCTTAAAATTACCAATGGCCAATGTCTTGAGACGTTTAAAATTGGAAAGAAATACATATCCCGAATAGGAATCATATCCTTTCCGGTTGTATTGCACGAAAAAAGGTTCTCCTGCATCCTTCTCTGCGGTCAGTCCGATATATATCTGATTACGATACTGAAAACGATAACGTATATTATGGTAAAACGGATCGCCATAATACCGTTTGTTAGGACTTTCAGCCAAGGTTTCTTCATCGTAACCGGCATACCCTGCCTTAGTGTTGAAAGGAATGTCCAAGCGTGTTAATAACTCTTGTTTATTGTATTTCCACAAGTTTTTCCATTTAAGTCTATCTTTTTCATTATCAGATGGTCCGATGTAGATAAAGTCGGTTAAAAACTTTCGTGTCTGCCAGTCCATTCCCTCTATTCCCAACAGTTCATTTTTGGTAAGCATTGGTCCGTATTTGTAGATATAATACAAGATATTCTCTATCATCCGGTCGGATAAAAATGGTAATTGCTCCAATTCTTCCTTAGTAATGGTATTGATATTAAAAGGATGTTCAGCTATTTCGCTCAACTCTTCATATTTTTCCTGCCAGCCCGCCAGTTCTTCAGGAGCTGCTATGTCTTCATTCCATTCCAGCCAGTCCGATTGTGCCAACAAGGGTGTTAATACACAAACAATTGATAGACAAAACATAAATAATCGTTTCAACATGGTATTCACAAGTTTTCAACAGAGATAAATACGTTAATTTTTCGTATAAGCTCTGTTCGGGTTTAACTACAAGTCATTATTATTTCTATTTTTGCGCATTATGAAAAAAACTCTCTACATAGCACTGGTTCTGTTTTTGGTTTTCGCGATGAGAACCAAAGCACAAACACATTCGGGTACTGCCTCAATGTACAAAGTACCTGTGTGTGTGTACAACGGAGATACTATACCTCATATAACGCTGAGAACCATCTATGTTTACCCCGAACTGCATTTTAAAAACAAACGCCAAAGAAAATATTACAACAAACTGGTAAGGGATGTAAAAAAAACCCTGCCATTGGCAAAAGAAGTAAACCGTGCCGTAATCGAAACTTATGAATACCTGATGACGCTTCCCGATGAAAAAGCTCGCGAACGCCATATCAAAAAAGTAGAAAAAGGACTGAAAGAGCAATACACTCCACGTATGAAGAAACTAACATTCTCGCAAGGGAAACTGTTGATAAAGCTGGTGAACCGTGAGTGTAACCAGTCATCCTATCAACTGGTAAAAGCATTTATGGGACCTTTCAAAGCAGGATTTTACCAAACTTTCGCTGCACTCTTCGGTGCCAGCCTGAAAAAAGAGTATCATCCCGAAGATGAAGACAAACTGACTGAACGGGTTGTGGTACTGGTGGAAAACGGACAATTATAAAGTTTATAGAAACACAGATCATCCAAACCACGTATCTGTGTTTCAGCGTTCAAACTGCATGTCACTTCGCCAACTCCTTAGCAAATTCCCATAAAATAATCCCTGCTGTAACTGACACGTTCAAAGAGTGTTTGGTGCCGAATTGGGGGATTTCGATGCATCCATCACACATATCCACAACCTCTTGCTTTACTCCTTTTACTTCATTTCCCAACACTACAGCATACCTTTTATCTGTTTCCAAAACCAGTTTGTCTAACATCGTACTTCCCTCGCATTGTTCAATAGCAAATACAGTATATCCCATCGTATGCAATTCATTTACAGCATCCTCGGTATTTTTAAAATATTTCCAGTCAACTGTATATTCGGCTCCAAGTGCTGTTTTATGCATTTCCGGATGTGGCGGAGTAGCCGTAATGCCACATAGATAAATACTGTTTACCAAAAAAGCATCCGATGTACGGAATACCGCACCTATATTGTGTAAACTTCTCACCTCGTCTAACACGACGACAAGAGGAAGTTTTCGGGATTCCTTAAATTCGTCTACCGTCAGACGGTGCATTTCGGTTACTTTCAATTTTCTTAATGTTCCCATAATTGCTGAATTATGATGCAAAGATAAAAAGTATATTCATAACCCAGTTGAAAACGGTTGAAAACCTGTAAAAAAAGAATGCATAGAAAATAAAAACTTTATCTTGGTTTATTCGGATAAATCTTTATAGACAGATGAAATCGAACTTTCAAAAAAAGAAAAAGAAAAGTTTCATCACAGGTTTAAACAGATTTTTTAATAGAAAATACCAAGACCATTAAGAGAAAGTTTTTAACTTTGCCACATATCAACTGTAAGTGAATAGCAGACATAAATAATGCATAATCAGATTATAAGCCTGTTGATGAACACTTGATAGCAATACAACATGAACTTATAACTTAAAAAACAAGATTTTTGCCTGATTTTTACGAACATTATCAACGGGATATTATAACAATCATAGATTTTCTTAAAAAAGAAAAGATTTAAAAATATGAATATGAAAAAAGAAGAATGGTTGAAAAAGGGATATGCTGATGAAGCTATCGACAAAGGTATGGATTTGAAAGCCGAAATCAGACGTTTGTGTAAAGAAAAGAATGCCGTTATTTTAGGGCATTTCTATCAAGCTGATGAAATACAAGAAATAGCCGATTTTATAGGAGACAGTCTGGCATTGGCACAATGGGCTGCTAAAACCGATGCGGATATAATCGTAATGTGTGGAGTACACTTTATGGGTGAAACAGCGAAAATCCTTTGTCCGGACAAGAAGGTGTTGATTCCTGATTTGAATGCTGGATGCTCGTTGGCGGATAGTTGTCCGGCAGACGAATTTGCCCGGTTCGTCAATCAGCATCCCGAACATGTGGTTATTTCATACGTAAATACCAGTGCCGCGGTGAAGGCATTGACCGATGTGGTGGTAACTTCTACAAACGCCAAGCAAATCGTTGAAAGTTTTCCTCAAGACCAACCGATAATTTTTGGTCCTGACAAGAATTTGGGGAACTATATAAATTCTGTAACCGGAAGAGATATGTTGCTGTGGGATGGTGCATGTCATGTGCATGAAAAGTTTTCCGTTGAAAAGATTTTAGAACTGAAAAAGCAGTATCCTGATGCTGCAATACTGGTGCATCCCGAATGTAAAGGACCGGTTGCGAAATTAGCAGATAAAGTAGCTTCTACTGCCGGACTATTGAAATATGCTGTAGAGAGTGATAAGAAAAACTTTATTGTAGCTACAGAAAGTGGTATTCTTTATGAAATGCGTAAAAAATGTCCGGATAAAAATTTTATACCTGCTCCACCAGAAGATAGTACATGTGCTTGTAACGAATGTAATTTTATGCGATTGAACACACTTTCAAAACTGTATAATACGTTGAAATATGAGTGGCCGGAAGTGAAGGTTGATGGAAAGATAGCTGAAAAAGCCATTAAACCTATACAAAAGATGTTGGACATATCTGCTAGATTGGGTTTGTAAAAAAGATTTGTTAAAAACTTTAGGGTATGCTGGCAAATTTCTTAAAACGTATTATAAAACATCTATTTGTTATGAAAAAGCTTGCATATTCCGTAGAAGTTCGTACCTTTGTACTGTGTTTTTCATAGTATTAGATTTAAGGTTAACAAAGGTTGGAGTACAGCGGTACTCCTTTTTTTATGTCCGTACGTTTGGTCCGGCTTCTTTTTGATAGTCCCATTATTCTTGTGGATTTCCCAGATTCAAGCATGCCTTTTGATGAACATAAGTGGGTTGCCCGTTTCACATAAGTACCCCTGCCGTTTCACATAAGTGGTCCTGCCTTACCACTTATGTCCGTCTGGATGTGTGGGGATGTTTTTTTGTCCTGTGTGCCCTTCGCGCGCGTATAATTATATTAATGAGTATCCGTTTCGGCCATTTTTCATCAGTTTTAAGAATATTCGTCCTGTAATATGTTGTATAGCAGCATTTTG
>NZ_NFKD01000093.1:0-9806 GCF_002160215.1 Bacteroides sp. An19
AACGCAAAATCGGGTAACACTCGCCCCGTCCGCTACGAATTACATATAGGAAGCAATCCTTTAATGATATAAGAAGTTGATATTTCATTAAACGACCCTTTTACAATTATGCGTTACAACAAAGAAAAAGCACTGGTCCGGGGCAAGAAAAAAGACAAGGCATTTGTCCGCATCTTCGGCGGAATATTTGTGCTGGTGGGCATCATCCTGTTTACCGTCTGTATCTTCATCTATACCAGCGGTCACACATTCAAAGCAGAAGCTACACCTGTGCAGGCAGTTATCCTGGCCATGCGTGGGGCAAATCACGAATCGCTGGGCACACCGGTGGTGGAATACACAGTCGGCGGAAAGACCTATACTTCCACGCTCAATCTGTCTTCATCGTCCATGCATCCGGGCAAGCAGATTACTGTCTATTATCGCAATGGCAATCCCCAAGAGGTGCGTTATCTGGATGATAACAATTGGATAATCGGCCTATTGATGGCCATGGCGTTCGTGTTTGCCGGTATGGGACTGGCTTTTATTCTGGTAAGGCGGAAACACCGGCAGAAAATAGCCCGCCTGCTTGCTACCGGCGATACAGTGGAGGCGGAGATAACAGGCATCCGTGAAGATGACAACCAAAGCATGAACGGACGGCATCCCATCATCGTGAGTTGCCGTTATGTGGCATCCGACGGGCGGATATACCTGTTTCACAGCGGTTCTTTCTGGTATGAGAGTTACGAGATAGATCCCCAAAGGAAGGTGCGTGTCTATGTTGACCGCAATAATCCTTCCAATTATTATGTGGATGTTGACAGTGTGGTGGGATGAGAACGGGAAGACGTGTTTAAGGCAAATTATCCTTGGCAACCTGTATCAGCTCGCCCGCCTTCTTCATCAGCGTTTCTTCGGATACATCCGTTCCTTCCATAAAGACAACCAGCAGGTGGCCGCCCACCGAAGCAATGACGTTCAGCACACGCCGTCCTCCTACCTCTGCGCAGGCTAAGGTGTAATCGGTAGTAGGCCAACCTTTGTTCTCCAAACTCTGCTCCAGATAGTCCTGCGTTTCATAGATGTCAGGGTGCTCCCGGAACAGGTGGTCTTTGTAACGCATCAGCCTGCCCAGCAACGAAGCCATGTCAAGGGGCGTGGCCTGGTTGAGGGGCGTGTTGCGTGCCGATGCAAGCTTGAAGCCATGTATCCCGACGGAGGCATACAACTCTCCGAAACACCCTATGCCGCCGGCTATCCGTGCCATCGCATCCGTGGCGAGGGTGTCTTCATCGGACACCGCCTCTATGGCTTTGTAAAAGAACATCGTCTTGTTCACCCTCAAGGTATCCGGATTCATGCCCGACGCTTTCAGGCGGATTTCAGCGGCAGCTGTCGCGCAGGCACCTCTCAAGGTGAGCAGCGGCCAATATCCTCCGCCTTCTATCTGCATCGTGTCTTTCAATACCGGGGAAAGGATGCAAAGACCCGTGCGTGGCGCAAACCCTTTCAACAGCTTTTGGAAAAGCCACGCGACTTTGACCCTTTTGGCCAAGCAGGATTGTCCCCTTTGGCTACAATATGATTGACCCTTTTGGCCAAAATAGTATTGACCACTTAGTTCACCTATTGTTATAGATTTTTTTTTGTGTAGATTTGAGTGCCCGAGTCCTGGTGTAACGGGGGTGATAATAAAATCTATACAAATGGATAAACGAATCAAAAACATTTTAAGATGTTATGCGGCCGGCATGGGAATCAAGGAAACGGCTTCCACGTTTCATACTTCCCGTAATACTGTCCGCAAGTATGTCCGCCTGTTCCTTTCAAGCGGCAAGAGTATTGAACAGCTTCTTTCCCTGTCCGACGGGCAATTGGATGAACTGTTCGGCTGTACGGCATCCCGGCATCGGGAGCCTTCTTCCAGGAGGATTGAACTGGAGGCCTTGCTTCCCGGCTATGTATCCCGCCTGTCACGCAAAGGCATGAGTGTCCGAAAACTGTTCAAGGAATACCATGCCGAATATCCTGACGGCTATCAGTTGTCTTCCTTCAAACGGGCTGTCCGTCAGTACAAGTTTCACGTCAAGGTCGTCGGTCATGTCGAGCACTATGCCGCCGACCAGATGTATATTGACTTTGCCGGTGACAGGCTTGGAGTCGTTGATGAAATGACTGGCGAGACGAAGAAAGCCGAGGTGTTTGTCGCCATCCTTCCGTTCAGCCATTATACCTACTGCGAAGCCGTGTGGTCGCAACGCAAGGAAGACCTGATAAAGGCATGTGAGAATGCCATGCAATATTTTGAAGGCGTTCCTGCGGCTATCGTCCCCGACAATCTGAAGGCCGCCGTCGCACGGAGCGACCGCAACGAGCCTGTCATCAATGATGATTTCGCCGCTTTTGCCGAATATTACGGCTGTGCGGTCTATCCCGCCCGTGCGCGTCACCCCAAGGACAAGGCTTTGGTAGAAAATGCCGTAAAGCTCCTCTACCGTTCCATTTACTTTGACATAGAAGGAATGACATTCTCCAGCCTGGAGGAACTCAATACCGCCATCCGTGTCTCCCTGCTTGATTTCAATGAAAAGGTGATGGCCGGACGGGAGGTGTCACGTAAGGAAATGTTCCTTCAGGGAGAGAAGGATTATCTTCGACCGCTTCCCGTGAAACGTTACGTAATGAAAGAGAGGAAGCTGATGACTGTCGGGAAGAACTCTTACGTCTCGTTGTTCAAGCACCATTACAGCGTTCCGAAGGAGTATGTAGGCAGGCGCATGACGATTCTCTATGATGCCGACACGGTGGAAATCTACTGTGGCATGAACCTTGTCGCCACCCATGACCGCTGTGACATTCCCTACGCTTATTCCTGGAAAAAGGAGCACAACCTGCCGGGACACTATGGCCCCTATGACAAGGACTTGGAGGAACTTTTCCGGCGTGCCTCGGAAATAGACAATATCGTATTGAACTATCTACGGGAAGTGGAGCGTGCCATGCAATATCCGCCAAAAGCGTTCAGGTCATGCCGGGGTATCTTGACGTTGGAGAAAAAATACGGTCGCGACCGTCTGGTTGCGGCTTGCGCATGTGCGGACCAGAAGTTGCAATACGGGTATCAGGCCTAATGAATGCCATCCTTTATATCAACAAGACCGGCTGCCAATGGCGTATGCTTCCTTCTGACTTCGCCCCTTGGCAAACCGTCTATTACTATTTCCGCAAGTGGAAGCTTGAAGGTGTGTTTGAAGAGGTGATGGATGCCTTGCACTCCCTTATCCGTAAACAGGCGGGACGGCAGGAAAGTCCCAGTCTTGGCATCATGGATTCCAGAAGCGTAAAGACTTCCCATCATGTTGATTCTGACCGTGGTATAGACGGGAACAAGAAAATCAAGGGGCGGAAAGAGCACATCATAGTCGATACGCTTGGCCTTCCGTTAGCCATCGCAATCCATGAAGCCAACCTGCATGACAGCAAGGGCGCCCCACAAGCCATAGAGAAACTCGCTTATAAATTTCCGCGCTTGGTGAAAATCTTGGCGGACGGAGGCTATAGGGGAGATTTGGCTGATTGGGTCAAGAAGAAATTCGGATGGATATTGGAGGTCGTACTCAGACCGGACGAATGTCCATCCAAATTTCAGGTACTGCCCAAACGCTGGATTGTGGAACGCTCTTTCTCATGGCTGGAAAACTTCAGAAGGCTGACCATCGATTATGAATTCCTTGCTGAAACCGCAGAAGCTATGGTACAGATTGCATTCATCCAAATCATGCTTAACAAATTTATCGAATGAAATCAAAACAGCTTCTAAATGCCTTAATTGATTTTTCTGTTCTATAATAAAAAGGTTTATATTTCCCTTGTCCATCAGGATGTCTAGGATTAAAAATTTGCAATTCGCCATTTAGGAAAGTTACAAATTTCCATGGTATTTTATTATGAAAGTTCTTTATCAAATAGAAGTTATTAGGGATATATGATAATGGTCCAGAAGATTCTTCATTTGGATCATAATCATCAAAGAAACCAATAGAATGTAAACCTTCACTTATAGATTTTTTTATGTAAAATATATACTTATATAATGGCTTGTTATGTAAAGATATAAAGTTGAATATATCTTCAAATTTAGTACCAAGTATAAAAGACATAACTTCCACGCCAAAATATTTACTAAATGCCGGTTTATCAGATAAGCTAAAGCAAATAACAATCATATAACCAACAGCTTTTGACTTTATGCGTAAATCTGCATTCTTAGAAACTATATATTCCTTTATTGAATCTTCTGTTATTGGTGAATTATCCCTTATTATCTTTTGCACTAGAGCGTCTTTAATAAAAGTAAAATAATGTTCCTCGTAAAAATCAATCATTATTTCATGAATAAAATCATCACAAAGACCTATTAATTGATTAATCGTTTCTTTTCTTGGAAGATTCAAAACTTCGAGTTTTTTACCTAAAAAACTTCTACCAAAGTGGTAATAAGAATAATAAAAGAATATACCACATGAAAATAGTTTCTTATTTTTTATCCATAAATAATCATTATCAAAATGTGGATATTTCCTAAACTTAGAGAAATAATCGCCCTCTACTTCAGCCCATGACTGAAAATTATCAAAATCTTTCATCTTCTGTTAGGTTGGATATTCTCGCTGGTTAAATAATTATATATGGTTTGTTTAGACTTAATGCCGGTGATTTCCATAATCTGCGAAACTGCGGTCCCAGCTTTGTAAAGTTGGATGACAGCCTCCTTCTTAGGCTTCTTCATCTTAGTCCCTTCCTGCCTCCCGAACTTGACACCTCGCTTCTTGGCTGCATCGATTCCGGCTTTGCATCCTTCGAGAATAAGATTGCGGTTATACTCGGCCAGTGATGCAAGTATCTGCATGGTGAATCTGCCTACGGCTGTAGCAGTATCAAGATTATCCTGAAGGGAAACAAGTTTAATGCGTCGTTCCTCCAGCTTGGCACAAAGGTCAAGCATCTCCTTAACTGATCGGCCTAATCGGTCCAACCGGTAAATGACAAGTGTGTCGCCGGAACGCAGGTAATCCATGCAAGCAGTCAGACCTTCACGCTTGAACTCCTTCCCGGAGATTTTGTCCGTGAAGATCCGGATGCACCCAGCATTGTTCAGTGCATCTTCTTGAGAAGAAAGATTCTGCTCTCTCGTACTCACCCTGGCATATCCTATTTTTTCTCCCATAGTCTAAATTATACTTGATTTTTCAAAATTACGGTATTTAGACTTAAAAAGCAAGAAAAAAGCCCTATATATATAATGTATAAGGCAAATTCATGAAGTCTACAGTAAACTATAGTTTAATTTAGTCTTCTAAATCAACATTATTCAACTCATCTATTTTACTTTTTATTATGTAATTGTATTTATATATATCAAATAAAGTTCTTTGTATAGCGACCAATTCAAATAGAATCTCAGGATTAGAGCAACCTTTCTCGATATTACATATTATATGATGAAACTTATTCTTGAAAGTTTCAACAACATTACGTAAATTAGGATTTATACTAAATATATTATTAGCTTATGATAATGCAAGACTCATTAGAGTTCCTATTGCTCAGATTATAGACAAGAAAGAAAGAGTACAATATAAAAGGAATAAGAACAAGGTAGTATTTGCGTGTCCGGCAAAAAAAACCGACATTATTTATACTGAGGTTAAAGGTCCAAATGACAATAACTTTATAAGAGTTGATGATGTTCTAAAAATCAAGGAAGGGAAGATTACTGATGGAGGTGAAAGAATTTCAGTAGTAGACAATGATGGACTGGTCAGATGCGAAATATTATCATCTGAACATAAAGAAGCACTTAATAAGATATATGACCTTAAAACTACACAATTAGGACATATATTAAATAATACCTGGTGTGCCAAAGAGTCAGAATATATTCTGAAATTATTGAATAAATAATAATATGTAAAGGAAGGTGTGGATTTTCTACAAGGTTGATAATAGATGTTGAAATCCGCACTTTTCTTGGTTATTTCTACTCTCGTACAAGTACCTCTATTCCAAATAAACCTTATTACTGAAAACCAAAAAGCGATTTTAGTAGGACTAAAGCCTTATCAACCTCAGCTTGTTCAACTTTCATAAGGTCATCACCCCAAGATTCGGGAAAGTCAATAATTGATTTACCGTTGTTCAAGACTGCATCCCTGATGACCTTCTTAACGTTCGGAAAAGATGGCTCTATATTGAAGAACAAGCAATGGCGTACAGCCATTGAAAGAGTTTCCTCGTCTACAAAGAAACGGATAACCACATTCATGTGAACCAGACTTTTCTGTTCATATTTTTTCCTTCTGAATTGTAGTTTTGACAAACGTGAATAGAAGAAAGACGGCACATCCTTACCTTCGGACACAAGCCTTTTCATTTCATCCTGTATTTCACTGATACCGTCACGGATATCAGTAAGGTCTGTACAGTTCGAAGCGATAGCATAAGGTGAAAGTTTTGTTTTCATATCCATGTGATTAATATAGTTAAACATCATATCTATAGTTCTTATAGGTTGTGACACGGATATCCACTGCATCATATATATAGTCAGTATGGACTGATGCCATAATCAAGCCATTACATTCCAGAATATGGTATATTGTATATCTGGCAGTAATCTTATTATCTATGATAACGTACTCAACACTTTTGAAAAAGCCTTGAACAGACTTTCCTTTTGTATCAGTGATTATCACAAGCTTACCCTTGAATTGGTCAAGTTCAACAGTTTTCTTTTGAGCACTCTTCAACATCAAGTTGGCTCCTTTCAAATAATCCAAAATTGTTATTACAGGTTTCATTGGCAAATAATTAAAATGTTATAAGATTGATGAATAAAATGATGTAGTTTTTGGGGGATTTCGAAAATTTTCTTTTCAGGTTATATAGTTGCTGTCATATCGGTAATTTCTAATGATTAACGCTATTTGATTGTGTCACGCAATCAAATTATAAGAGAACCATTTCCTCGGCAAACCTCTCTATCCAGTCAACGATATAGTTCATGTTGTATTCAGAAATAATGATGGCTTCCGTTTCACTTATCTGCGTAAACCTAGAAGATTCGTATCCGTCAATGAACTCCTTTAAACTCCTAACACCGAACATTTCCTTTTCTTCTTCAAACTCTTTGTCTATTTCAGCAAGCGGCTTATTGAATGTAATGCGCAAAGTTTCGTAATTCTTTTCCATGGTATAGTTATTTAAAGTTGAACAATGGTAATATTTCCGTACACTTTTCCGAATGTTTCAGATAAATCATCAAAGTATCTGCTGCCGTACTCACATGTAAGTTCTTTTGTCCAAGAATCAAAGCTGAAAGATTCCGTGTAGTCTTTCGTTACATCCACATAGTCCTCCATACCACTTTGGCACGCAATGGTATACCGCTGTACTTTAAACAATATACTTAAACTCATGTATCTTATGGTCTGTTTCTTGACCATCATTTCAATCCACATCATAATGTATATCTTTAAATTGTTTTGCTACTTTTTCTTGAAAAAGTAGTCACAACCTATAAAAAGGTTGTGCTACTCGATTCACTTAGATTCTGCCTTCATCTGCATAACTGTAATAAGAATCATTACAGATAATAACATGGTCAAGCATTCGGATATTGAGCGTATTTGCTGCCTTTACTGTTGATTGCGTCAGCTTATCATCTTCTGTACTTGGATTATGATTCCCACTCGGATGATTGTGACAAAAGATTAGTGAAGTAGCCTCACATAAAATAGCCTCTTTAAGCACCACCCTAACATCAACCAAACATGTGTTAAGACCACCCGATGAAATACGTACTCTCTTAATAACCCTAAAAGACTGATTCAGATAAATAGCCCAACATTCTTCTGTCTTGTTATCTCCCATAACGGGATGCATATAGTCATAAATATCTGTACTCTGTCTAATAACCGGTCTTTGGCTCTTATTAGAGTTACAACGCTTATAAAGCTCCACTCCTGCCATAACCAAATTGCGCTTGCCCGGTGTCATCTGCGCCAGTATCTCATCGAAATTGCACTCTTCACCATAGACCACCTCCTTTTCCTGTACCGTACTGACCATTACTGAACTGTTGGTAAGAATGTACACAAGTTCTGAGCTATCCATAAGTCTGTAGTCACCGTTTACTTCAAATCCTTTTCTCATATCCGTATGCTTTAGAGGGTTAAACTTGAATTATTCTTCAGCTAGATTTAGACCTTTTTAAACCTTTGTCTTGGTTTGGTCTTTTGTCCGCTGACTTTTTTTTATTGGGAATCATTCCCCATCTGAGTTTGAGCCTTTTTTTTACGGCATTGACATTTCAGGGAAAGTGGAATTAGAAAAGTTTTGAACGGGAAAAATGTTGGGGAGACCTGACGACATCGTTATTTTTTCCGGGCAAAGGCTCGAAGCCGGAACTCTTTCATTTCCACTATCCCCTTATAAATTTGCCGTCAAAAACAAAGGCTCTCAGACGGGGTATACCGGACTTCGAATGAGGAAGCGGACAGCAGAAAAGACCAATGAAAGACAACCGGAAAAATAATTCATACCGATTATTCAAAGGGTGCACAAGGAGCTTTTGCGACATACCTTAATAGGGCGGTGGAATAAGAGGTATGTATATTGAAGGAAAGTATAAAATCCACAGAAACGAACCCTTAAAGCGAAACCTTATGGGTTTTACTGAACAAGATGGTTTAATTAGGTTTCATGAAAATAAATACTCTTATAGTAACGTGAGTTCGAAATAAAATCAAAAAATAGCAAGTTGTCCGTCATTGACAAAATTCACGTCAATGGCGGGCTTCTTTTCAAAAAAACAGTATGCCGCGATAGCCGACAAGGAGTTGGCTATAAAGTTATTGAATGAACGATGTCTTGAGTGTTCAATCTGTGCTATGTTCTTCAGTTCGTCATTGACCGTTTCAATCAAGGCTCTTTTTCTGAGCAGAATCTTGTCAGCGACACTCATCAGTGAGTTCTTCATATTATTTTTAACTTTAGTGACAAGCTGTATGCCATTAAGGAATAGGTTCTCAAATAAAGCCTGACCGATATATCCTTTGTCTGCGCATAGTTTTCCTTTGATGTTTTCCAGAAACTTGCCTTGTTTCAACGGTTCCCGGTCATCCACGTTTCCAGGCGTGAACATGAAATTGAGTATCTCTCCTTTGTCATTGATTATCAGATGTAGCTTGAATCCGAAGAACCATCCCATAGAACATTTCCCACGCTCGGCAAGTCCTTTAAATGTCTTATGAATCAGGATTCTTTGGTTACGACATACACGCAAGGGAGTGGAGTCGACGAAACTGATACCGGTACAGGTTCCCAGCAGGACTTTTTTGATGAAGATGGTCAGGGGAAGTAATACTTCCTTCTCCGGTTCCACAAAACGGTTATAGGAAACCTGACGCGGAAAAAGGTGTTTCAGATGTTTGCAGACATACTCCTTGTAGTAATGTTTGAAATAACGGAAACCACCGGAGTGGAACAGGATTAAAATAACCATAATCTCGGCATCACTCATACGGTTGGGTTTATTACGATGCCTGGTCTTCTTGTCCTCAATCATATATTTTTCCTGTTGCAAAGCAAATTCCTTGCAAAAATCATCGGCCATATAATAAATCTCTGTAATTTTAGACTCCGGAAACATAGTGGTAATCGTTTAAATCTTATAATTCGGCACTATAAATTTAATACTTTTATCGCTATGTTCCTAATTATCACTGAAATATATTTATTCTTATTTCGAACTCACGTTA
>NZ_NFKD01000094.1:0-9761 GCF_002160215.1 Bacteroides sp. An19
TAACCAAGATCAGGAAGAAAATTAATGCCAGACCGAGAGAAAAACTCAATTTCTCGACTCCGGCTGAGGTCTTTTTCAAAAATATTTCGTAATGTTGCACTCGCTGGTTGACTCTGCCATTATAGACTTAACAACTTTATTTGCTCTGTTTTTCAATATCAAATGATTGTTTCTCACAGAAATTCTATATATTTGCACTTGATACAACATTAAAAGCTCAATGAATGACAAGGTGATATATTGGATTGAGATGTCAGATTATGATTTTGACACAGCAAAGGCAATGCTTGAAACCAAGCGTTACCTTTATGTTGCTTTCATGTGTCACCAAACAATAGAGAAGATTCTCAAAGCATATTGGAGCAATGTGTTGGAAGAACCACCTTTGAAGATACATAGCTTATCAAGACTTGCTGAGAAAAGCGGTTTGGATAAGGATATGTCAGAAGAACAAACGGACTTCATAGACGAGCTTGAACCATTGAACATAGAAGCACGTTACCCCTCATATAAGGAACGGTTGATGAAAAGTCTGACCGCTGACCGTTGCAAAGATTTGATTGAACAAACAGATAAATTAAGAACATGGATAAAGAGCAAGCTATAAAATTGGCACAACGCTATAAGGCAGTAGTCGCAGAACGGTTGCCCTTAAAGGCTCTTTACCTTTATGGCTCATACAGCAAAGGCAACCATACAGAGGACAGCGACATTGACATTGCTGTCGTGGTGGAACGAATGAGTGATGATTATTTTGAAGATACTCCTTTATTGTGGAAACTGAAACGTAAGATAAGCAATCTTATAGAGCCAGTTCTACTTACAGAGGATACAAATAATCCTCTCTATGCCGACATTCTTAAAACAGGAATACTTATATAAAGAAGCTATATGAATGATTTAATAAAATCCAAATTATGGACTATCGTACATAAAAGTAAAGTACATGATAAATTTGCAGGCTACAAATTGTTATTATCAGATTCAAATTGGAATGATTATGGATATTATACATCTTATCAACTGTGGTTGCAACTCCCTAACGAAAAAGGAATCAATCTAAAAATAGCAGAATTAAATATATTAAATGTCGAGCAGAAAGCAGGTGAAAATCCAATCATATCAACAACATCATCTATGTTTACTTTTATTAGAGATATTGAAAGTGCATATATGATTTTATTTAACTTAACGCTCAAAGAACGAAACGAACTAAAAGAAAGTCTTAATATCCAGTTCCAATATGAGGCAATTAAAAATGAGCCAGCATTTCAGAAATCCGTTTTAAGAGGAACAAATGAAATAGATTTTAAAAGGTTGCAAAAAGAAATAGAACGTATTATAACTTGCCCATTAGATATATCAACAGCTTTAATAAATTACAAGGAACGTATTGACATGGCTTTTTAGAATAGCTATTAGATATATTAAGCCGTTTTATTCTATATTTCAGCAATTAGAATATAGTGGCTTTTCAAGTATTTAGAAACATCTGAATAAATTGCACCTATATGACTGATTCTCTTATTATTACTTGCATAGTTCAACTGAATTTGCTAACTTTACACCGAGATAACAAACATATTTATTAACAATTACAAGTCGTTTAAACCCATGTTTAAACCAAGTGAGTAGATAATAAGATTACGAGTGATTCTTGCAACTCTACTGATTCATAAAGTGCCATAGCTCAGTTGGTTGCATCCAAAAGTGAGCGTCAGCGAGCTTTCGGATGCCGAAGAAGAGCAAAGGACTGAAAATCCTTGTGTCACTGGTTCGATTCCCGTTGGCACCACAAAGAGTCAGAGAGTTACAGCGATGTAGCTCTCTTTTTTATTGCTTTATTGGGAGTCCGAAATAAAAAGGTTTTTCAACATCAAATGATTGTTTCTAAAAAGAATTAGCTATATTTGCCCTTAAAGGATCTTTACCTTTATGGCTCATACAGCAAAAGCAACCACACAGAGGACAGCGACATTGACATTGCCGTTGTGGTAGAACGAATGAGTGATGATTATTTTGAAGATACTCCTTTATTGTGGAAACTGAAACGTAAGATAAGCAATCTTATAGAGCCAGTTCTACTTACAGAAGATACAAACAATCCTCTCTATGCAGATATTCTCAAAACGGGAATACTGATATAAACAGAAATATAGAGACCTATCCAATATAGGACCACTTATATTTATATGAGATAAGTAATACAATTGTTAATAATTATGTGTAAGCCGAGGTGTAAACTACGGTGAGTTTTCCTCCAGTATGCACAACCTGCATAAGCTTGATGCCAATAAAAGTTTTGGTTTCCATCAAAATAATCCTTTGCATTTGCTGACCAATTCGGCTACATTTTTCGCATTCATTTTCTCAAGCAGGCGTTTGCGGTAGGTTTGTATCGTGTTTATGCTGAGATACATGCGCCGGGCTATTTCTCGCGTACTCAGCCCTTGCATGAGGTATGTCAACACTTCTTTTTCCCGGTCAGACAAGGTACGGTAAGGTGACCTGTTCTCGGTTCTGCTCCGTTTACCGTACAATAGACTGAATGACTGGCTGAAGTATTCCTGACCGTTCCGTATGGCATTTACTGCCATGGGAATTTCATTAAGGTCAGCGTGTTTGGATACAGCTCCGCTAATGAAATTGCGGATGTCCGATTCGTATAGCTTGGTAGCTATCCAAGGCTCCTCATGCATAGTATATACCAGAATGGGGCATTGCGGCAGATGTTCGTGTATCATTCGGATGAGGTTGAAACCGTCTGTGCCCGGAAATTCCAAATCGGTGATGCACAGGTTGAAATCCGTTCCCGTAAGGACTTGCTTTAACGTGTTCAAGTCGTTGGCTTTCATGCAATGTGCTTGGATATGCGTACTAAGTAACTTTTCCAAGCCGTCGGTCACGATGGGATGATCATCTATCATAAGGATGTTATACAAATTCTCGTTCATTGGATTCGATTTTGAAAGTCATTATAAAGCGGTTCTCTTTTTCGTCGGTCTGTTTTTCGATTGTAGCCCGGATGGCTTTGGCACGGTCGCTTATGGTGCGTAGTCCGATGCCTTTTTCTTCCGTTTGGGGACGGTTCGGGTATATGGGATGTCCGTTATCTGTAATCTGTAAGAGGATATTTCCGTCTGTATGGCGGCTGAGGCGGATGCCGATGCTTGAAGCGTCGGTATGCTTGATGACGTTCATGGTGATTTCCTGCACGATGCGGTACACTTCGCGGGCGGTCCTTTGGGGCAACGCGTCGGGTGGCGTTGGCGAAGATGAGCTTTCGTTATAGCTGACGCGGACACCCGTGTTTTCCGTGAGGCTTCGGGCATATTGGCTCAATATCTCATTCAGGCTGAGGCTTTCGAATTCGGGCGGCATCAGTTCGTGCGAGATGGTTCTTACGTTTTCCCTTACCTGTTTGATAGCCTCAGCCATTGACGCCTGTTTTTCCGTGCGGGCTTTCATTTCGAGGGCAAGCAGGTCGTTGGCGGTACCGTCGTGAAGCTCTTTGGCGAAATGCCTGCATTCTTCTTCCAATCCTTCGATGTAGCTTCGTGCCGATTCCAGTTCTTTTTCTTGCCTCATCCGGAGCAGTTCCCGTTCGGCGTTCCTCCGCTTGTGGCGTTGCTGGAGCAGGATGATAACCAGACATGCCAGTCCGGCTATCAGGGCGAGAGCTATCTTCAGCGAGTCGGCTTCTTGCTTCAAGACTTTCTCGCGGAGCCGGGTGATTTCCAGTTCTTTCTCTTGTGTCTCGTATTTCACCTTCACTTCCGCCATTTGCGAGGTGACTTCTTGCTTGGCGAGCGAGTCTGCCCACATCCGTGCGCTGTCCATATAGGCGAAGGCTTTTTGCGGATTTCCCAAATGATGATAGCAGACCGCCATTTTTTCGAAAAGCGATTTCTTTTCGCTTCCCGTCGGATGGGTATTCAGGTAGATAAAGTCTTTCAGGGCTTCGGCATACCGCTTTTGTTCGTAGTTCGCCAAGCCTCGTGTCTGGATGAATCCCACGGCGGAAATGTTATGGGGCGGGAGCTTTCCCAAAAGTTTGTTCCCTATGCCGATGTAATAACGGATAGAGTCGGTCATCCCTTTGCGCTGGAAGTACCGGTACATGCCGGGGATGCAGCGCACTTTCCATTCCGCATTGCCTTCGGGACCGCATGCGATTTGCCACGCTTGTTGGATGGAAGCCCCCGCTTCTTCTGTCTTCCCGATTTGCGCCTTGATGGCGGACCGCACTTGCCAAGCAGCGAATGTGGTGGGAAGGTCGTCGGTTTGGAGCACATACTTCAACGCATCGTCGATGTGCCTTTCCGCGTCTTCATAGTTCCGCAGGTTAAAGTAGAATACTGCCAGGTTCAGGTTGAGGTTTCCTATCCAGCTCTTGTCTCCGTATTGCCGGGCGGCATCCAGTGCCTTGTTATAGAAATAAAGGGAAGAATCTTGCCGGTTGAACCGGTGATAAAGCACACCCAGGTCGTTGTACACGCTGACGTGTTTTTCCAAGTCCTTCACTTCGGGCAAGTAGGGCAATACGCTTTTCTTCATCTCCAGCGAGCGGGCGAGTTCACCTTTATAGAAGAGCAAGGTGGCTTGCTCGTTGAGCAGAACCGGATAAAGGGGCGAGCCGGTTACGCCTTCCGTAGCAAAAGCCTTGTCGAAACAAGCCTGAGCCGAGTCGTATTCGCCTTCTCCCATAAGCGAGACTGCCTGGTCATAGAGATGCGCCAGAAGGGTATCGGTAGGCAATTCTTTTCCTTTGCTTTCGGATAAAGGTATCACGAAAGCGGAAATCAGCAGGATAAGATGCAGGCAATACGTGCGCATACGTGTTTATAATAGTTAACCGAAGGCAAAAATAGTAATTTATTTGAAACCTCATGCCGGGTGGTTGGATTTTTTTTCTTGCCTGCATCGTTTTTCATGCTTCAAGCATGTGTTTTGACGAACATAAGTGAGTTGCCTGTTTAACATAAGTAACTCAGGCGTTTCACATAAGTGAGTCGGCTGATTCACTTATGTTCGTTTGCAGAGGCTCTAAAATGAATATCCAGCTCATGTAGGGGCGTATTGCATACGCCCGAATGCGTCCACTAATCCACGAGGACGTTTCCAGGGAGGGCGTATGCGATACGCCCCTACAGGCAAACTGGACAAAATGCAGTGTTCATATAATGAACATTTCCCTGTAAAATCACTGTTTTAGGTGACAAATCGGTTTGAGAAAAATTCCTTAATTTGCAAAAAGAATATAAATATAGGTAAAGTTAAACTAAATTCGAACGATTATGAAAAGGTTTATTTATGCAACGATGTGCATCGTGTCGCTCTGCTTGGGCGGATGTGAGTACGATGATGCAGAAGTATGGGATGCCATCAATGATCAGGAAGAGCGCATCGCCGCACTGGAAGAATGGCAAAAGACGGTGAACGAGAACATTGCCGCCCTGCAGGCAATCGTAAACGGAAACGATTACATCACTTCGGTGGAGGAACTGAAAGAAGGGGATGAGGTTATCGGTTATACCATCAATTTCTATCGCCAAGGCGAGGTGACTATCTATAACGGCAAGGACGGCGAGGACGGAGAGATGCCCGTTATCGGTGTGACCGAAGGCGAAGACGGACGCTGGTATTGGACGGTGAACGGCGAGCTTATGGAAGATGCCGATGGCAATCCGGTATGTGCCAGCGGAAAAGACGGTGAAGACGGAGAGGATGGCGAGGACGGACAAGACGGAAGTTCGTATACAGGCGTTACTCCGATAATTAAGTTGGGTTCGGAATTAGGGCTTGATTATAATCAGTATGCATCTTACTTATCTGTAGATGGAGGAAAGACTTGGACGCAGATGAATGTGACGTTGAATTGGGATGGAAGTATTCTGGAAGCGATTTATGATTATGGTGAGTATTATTATTTCCAGTTTAGCCAAGACCAATGGGGAAATACGCAAGGAATTTCTATTCCGAAATACGGTACGGCTTTGATCTTTTTTTATTCAGAAGGAGACGGCAATTGGGCAACTGGTATAGCTAATGGAAAACAAGCCGTTTCTAAAGGAAAATCATTTACAATCAGAGTACAGAACTATGATAATGAAGGAGAATGGACATGCGATGTCGTGAATTCTGAAGGGGGAGAACCATCTTCGTGGAGTTTCACACGAAATGGTGATATTTTGGAATGTGCGTCTGCTCTCGAAGGTTCTGTTACATTGAAGTTTACGTATGTCGGATCGGATAATTCAGTAACTTATTATCAGATAACGTTAACTTCGTATGAAGCGGAAACGATTAAAAAAAATGATAATCTGGCTTTGGTAGAAGCCCTTACGAATGCTTTGGGTACTTATATTCTGAACGAGGACGGTGATGTGGAAGTCACTCCTGAGCTGATTCAGAATACAACATATCTTGATATATCTGATAAACAGATTACCAGCCTTGACGGTTTAGAGTTTTTTACAGACTTAAAATATTTGGATTGTTCGGGTAATTCATTGGCTTCATTGGATGTATCAGTTTTCTCTGAGCTAACAGAATTGTATTGTGATAATTGCTTTAGTCAATCATCGCAAAGCCGTAGCTATGAAAATGGTGTATTGGATTTATCTGCGAATATGAAATTGCAGACTTTATCTTGTACGGAAAATTGGCTGACGGAGTTAATATTGCCTGCTACGTCGACATTGCTGTCAATAGATTGTGGTGATAATCAATTGAAAGATTTAGATGTAAGTGCAAATACAGCTCTCAATGATTTATGTTGTATAAATAATCAATTAACAACAATTGATATTACAAACAATACAATGCTTGCATATTTAGAGTTGGGGTATAATCAACTTGTAAAAATAGATGTAAGTAAGAATATATTACTTTGTAGGATAGGAATCGCGGGGAATAAATTGACGGAACTTAATGTTTCATTTAATACGAAACTAACAGATTTGTATTGTGGTGCTAATCAATTGATGCAGCTGGATGTGGAGCAATGTAAAAACTTGCAATATTTGGGTTGTGAATACAACTGTTTAGCTCGATTAAATGTGTCAAGTAATGTATTATTGCAGAGTCTTGCTTGTGGAAACCAGCATACGGAAAATGGTTTTGCTCAGCAATTAATATTGACTATAAATGAGGATCAGCAGGCACTTTGGGAAGCTGATTGGCAATATTCTTCTTTTAATTCTAATGTAATCCTTGCCGATGGCTTGGTACATTCGTCCGGAGGAAGCGGAAGTAATTTCGGTAATGGAGGCGTATATTAATATAATAAGGTATAGGAATTATGAAAACACAATATAGAAACAAGTTATGGCTGGCTGCTCTTCCGTTGGCATTCGCAATGGGGGCTTGCCAAAATGAAGAGATTGTAGAATCCGGTCAATCGGCAAATGTAGAAGGGCAGACCATATTGCGTGCTACAATGGGAGGTTATGATACTCTGCAAAGCCGTGCGCAAGTGGAGTTGGGCAATGAAGACGAAAGTCAGGAAGTGTTTATATGGAACAGGGATGATAGATTTACGCTGTATGATAGAGAAAATCCTATAGTTTCAAGTCTTTTTACTATATCGAATTATGATGATATGAGCCCTAGTACTGAAGCAACCTTTATAAGTGAAGATGGAATAGTAGAAGGTACGAATGTAACTGCTATTTATCCTGTACAAGAAAGGAATATGCTTAATGATAGTATTTTGACCCTTGTGCTTCCAGATATTTATGGAGGAACTTTCATGTACGATAATTCTTATTGGGATCAGAGAGAGTTTATGACAAGGAATATGCTCATGTATGCAACGGCTCAAATGGAAGGGGCAAATACCCGCTTGGAGTTTAAGCATTTGTGTGCCATGGTTCGTGTCTCTTATACTAATATTACCGGAGTGGATCAAGAAATTTCGAGTGTCAGAGTGGAAACAGGAACTAATTGCATGAATGATACTTTGCGCTTTAATTTGAAAGACAATACTTATAAAGCGGTAGAGAATTCTGCAAGTGTAAGTTTAAGTTTTAACGATTAGACTGTGGCACCGGGACAAACGGAAGATTTCTATATGTTGTTTATTCCTACTGGAAAAGCATTTCCTTCGAGTGATTCTATCTATGTGTCTATTAACGGTGATTTGGAAGTTCGGATTTCTACTCAACAAATCCCTGAAGGTTTCCAGCCGGGGATGCGTTATTGGTTTAAGGTGATGCAGACTAAAGATGACGGCTTGATTTTTAAAAAAGATGCTCCTGAAACATTGATAACAAACTTGCCGTTGATTAACTATCTGGAAGAATATAGAGGTGTAAACTTTGTCAATAAAGATGAAAACGGATATGTAAATGTATGGGATAATATAGAGCAGATTAATCAAGTAACTAGCATGGATCTTAATTATGCAGAGGGTATAGAAAGCATAGATGGCATAGAATATTTCACAAACCTTACTTATTTGAATGTCGCAAATATGGGATTGACATCATTGGATGTTTCTATGTTTCCTAATTTAGAAACGTTGGAATGTTGGAATAACCAATTAGAAAAATTAGATGTATCTGCAAATTCCAAATTGACCGGTTTAGTTTGCTATGAAGCAGGCTTATCTGAGTTGAATGTAACTTATAATCCGGAATTGCTTGTATTAAATTGTGGCGGAAATAATATCACTAACTTAGATCTTAGCCGGAATCTTAAATTGCAAAGTTTAGATGTTGGTGGAGAATATGGAGGTAAATATAACCCGATTACTTCGCTGGATATTAGTAACAATATAGAACTGAATCATTTAAATTTGATAGAATGTCATAATATAACTAGTGTAGATGTTAGTAAACATACAAAATTGGAATCTTTTTTGTTTCCTGAAACAGGTATAACTTCTATCGATTTAAAGAATAACCCGGCATTAAGCAGATTGACTTGTTATAATACTCCGATAACACAATTGGATTTAAGTAATAACAAATCGTTAACATTCTTGTATTGTGATGGAACTGAAATATCAGAATTGAATTTGAGTAATAATCCATTACTTAATTGGGTACAATGTGCTGATATATCAATAACGAAGTTAGATGTGAGCAAAAATCCTTTACTTGAAATGTTGTGGTGCCGAAGTACTCTAATTACGACTTTAGATTTGAGCAACAATCCGGAATTAACCGATCTGAATTGTGGAAATTGTTGCTTAAAAGAGCTTGACATTACCAACAATCCTAAATTAACGTGGATCTCTTGTGAAGGTCAGAAGGAGAATTACGAATCTATAGAGTTAACATTATATCTTACTCAAGAGCAAAACGATAATTTGTGGGCAAATATGGATAAAAGTATGGTAGAAAATGTTACGCCTGTTGTAAAATAATATTGAGTTAGTAATAGAATATTTATTGAATAGTTATTGCGGTCGGAGTCCGGGAGGATTTCCGGCCGTTTTTATATAAGTTATCTATCCCTGTATTGTAGTAAGCATTCTAAGAAATACACATTGCATGCCCTATGGTTTGATTGTAATTTTGCCCCCGCATAACAATCAAACCGAATAGCAATGAACAGTAAGCATTCTAAGAAATACACATTGCATGCCCTATAGTTTGATTGTAATTTTGCCCCGCATAACAATCAAACCGAATTGCAATGAACAGAACTGAATTTGAAGAATTAGAAATGCAGGTGCAACAAAGCGGCCTGTCATTGAAGTCGTACCTACGACAGATAGGAGTGAGTTATTCCACCTATCACTATTGGCAAAA
>NZ_NFKD01000095.1:0-9522 GCF_002160215.1 Bacteroides sp. An19
AAGGTGGCAAACCTCATTAAATGTGGTATTGGAAAATACAAGGCATGTGAATGGGGTAACACTCGCAAAGGTTATTGGCGTATTGCTGATAGTCCTATATTGAAGGTGGCGATAAATAAGGACAGCCTGCGAAAGGCAGGATATCCTACCTTAATGGGCTCGTATCTCGAATGGTACCCAAAATAGGAACCGCCGTATGCCGAACGGCACGTACGGTGGTGTGAGAGGTCGGTGAACATGAAAATAGGAGATAAACACCTATGATTAATGTTTACCTCCTACTCGATTGGACATAGAGGCACAGAGACGCTGAGAAATAAATAGAGACGAAGTTCTGGATGTATTAATATGTAGTAGAGGCGTCACAATGTGACGTTTTTACTGGAATAGATTAAATCGTACCTCGTAAATCGAATAATAGTAAATAAATAATGGATTTATTTGGCAGACTCAGATAAAAGCATTATATTTGTCATACAAAAATGGAGCCGTACTTGCAGAATCGGGAAACTCATCAAATAATATGAAATACCGAGACTACGCTTCATCCTCCAATGGCGGGCCACGCCTTCGGGTAGCATTTATGCCGGTGGATTACAAAGGAGGTGGGCACTCAAATCCTGTCTATCGGAGTTTCGTCACGCCTCGGGTACGGCTCTTCTTTTTTAGGAAAACGAAGAATCTTGTTAGTCACTGTAAACAAACAGGCAAGGTTCTTCGTTTTTTTGTTTATATCATGCCGCTCGCTGTATGGATTGTGTGGCATTTCGCAAGAAGTATAATTGTCAATTATTAATTGTTATGTTGCTTTATTTTTCAGGAACGGGCAATTCCCGTTGGGTTGCAAACTTATTAGGAAAGTTATTGGATGAACGTGTTTATGCTCTGTTGGATATATGGGGTGACGAACTGTTATTGGATTTAGAGGAAGAGGAGGCATTAGGATTTGTTTTTCCTGTGTATGCATGGGGACCTCCCGCACTGGTAAGTGGTTTCCTTTCGAAGGTGCGCGCCAATAAAATTCCTTCTTATGTGTATTTTGTCTGTACTTGTGGCGATGATACGGGTAAGACTGCCGATATTTTCGCACGTGCCGTGCAGGAGAAAGGTTGGACCAGCCCTGCTGGTTTTTCGGTGATTATGCCTGAAACGTATGTCTGTTTGCCGGGATTTGACGTAGACCCTAAAGATAAAGAACAGAAGAAACTTCGTGAGGCAGTGGGCAGGATAGAAGATATAGCCCGCTATGTTGCCGCGCGTGCGGATAAGGTAGATTGTAAGGAAGGCAGGTTTCCATGGATCAAGTCTTATTTGATTCGTCCTTTGTTCAATCGGTTCATGACTTCTGCCAAAAGTTTTCATGTGACAGATGCTTGCATATCATGTGGAAAATGTGTTACAGCCTGCCCCTTACACAATGTTCGGTTAGAAAAAAAACATCCGGTGTGGGGACAGAATTGTGCGATGTGTCTTTCCTGTTATCACCATTGTCCCAAGCATGCCATCGAGTACGGCCGTATGACAAAACATAAAGGGCAGTTTACATTGGAAAGGTAAGTGTAAATTCACTGCCTTTGTCAGGTTCCGAAGTAACGGCTATCTGGCCCCGATGTAATACGATGATTTGTTTGCACAATGCCAGCCCGATGCCAGAACCTCCCGGTTTGGTGGTAAAGAAAGGGACGAAGATGCGTTCTGTTACTTCGGGAAGCATACCTTCTCCATTGTCGGAAATGATGAACTTCCATTTTTCATCGTCTATGTGTGCATATATGTTGATGTGTGCTGACGGGTTGTCGCAGCAAGCCTCCTGCGCATTTTTGATAAGGTTGATGAATACTTGTTCCATTTGTCCGCGGTCGGCTTTCCAAGGTGTTTCGCAATCAGGGCAATGGAATGTGATGCGCGTGTCGGCAAACAGTTGTTTCAAGTCTTCAAAGAAATCATTTACCCGGATATTGTTTTTTACCGGCGGAGCGATTTTGGTCAGTTTCCGGTAGTTTTCTACAAATTCCAGTAAGCCTTTACTTCTTCGTTGGATAATTTGCAGTCCTTGTTGCATCAGGGTGTCTGTCGAGGTGGGTGAGTATGTCTGGCAGCGTTCGTTCAAGGTGTCAGCCAGTGAGATTATGGGAGTGATGGAGTTCATGATTTCATGGGTCAATACCCGGATAAGTTTTTGCCAGGCTTCCATTTCGGTATGTTCCAGTGCTGTATGTATATTCTTCAGGCTTACCAGCCAGTAGGCTTTTCCTTTCAGTTGGATGTGAGTGGCAGATACCGAAAGCTCTGTCGGTACAACAGAATGGGGCAGTTGGACCACGGCTTGTCTGCTACGGATAGCCGAAAGTATTTCTTGGGGTAGTTTGTTACGGTTGCCCAACAGTTGCTGTGCCGGTTTATTCATCCATTCAATTCTTCCGTCCGAATGGCAGACGATGACCGCTGTATCTACCTGGTTCAACAGATTTTCGTAGTACAGATGTTTGGTCTCTTCTTCGTTCAGGTGTGTGCGGATATTCTTAAGGGCGGTCGACATATCGGTTGCCAGTTGTTGCATCGTAGGATTGTTGAACGGTGCACACATCAGTTGAGACAAGTCATTGTTTTTCATACATTCTACAATCCGTTGCATCATGCGGATTTGTCGGTTTTGTGTTCGGTAGAGACTGATGCATATACCGGTGAGCAGAACTATACAGGCTGTGGCGCAGAACCACAGGTGCTGTGTTACAGCAAATGCGCCAGCTATGGCAAATAGGGTAATGCTGCCTACGTGTACGGCTAAAGAATAAGTATAGTTTTTCATAATCCGAGTTTTTCCAGTTTCCGGTAAAGGGTGAAGCGGGTAATGCCCAACAGTTCTGCCGCACGGCTCATATTTCCGCAGCTGGTTTTCAATGCTTGTTCGATGGCTTTGCGCTCCAGCTTTTCCAGATTCAGTTCCTGTATGTTTTCGTTATCGTTTCCTGCCGTAGTATGTGGAAAGAAGAAGTCATTGGGGCGTAACAGGTTGTTCTCGCTGAGGATGACAGCCCGTTCCAGTGTATGTTGCAGTTCGCGTACATTGCCGGGCCAATTGTATTTCAATAACTTGTTTTTGGCTTCCCGGGTCAGTCCCTTGGCTTCTTTGTGGTACTTCCGGTTGTATTTGGTTAGGAAGTGTTCTGCCAGCAGCAAGATGTCTTCTCCTCTTTCCCGCAAGGGAGGGATGCGCAGCTCGATGGTGTTGATGCGGTAAAGCAGGTCTTGGCGGAAACTGCCTTCTGTTACCCTTTTGTGCAGGTCGGCATTGGTGGCGCAAATCAACCGTACATCTATCTGAATGGGTTCGATGGCACCCAGCCGTGTGATGCGTTTCTTTTCGATGGCGGTCAACAGCCGTGCCTGCATGGGGAGTGACAGATTACCGATTTCGTCCAAAAAGAGTGTGCCTCCCGAAGCTATCTCCATCCGCCCGGGTTTAGATTTCCGTGCATCGGTAAATGCACCTTTTTCGTAACCGAAGAGTTCGCTTTCGAACAGTTGTTCGGGGATGCTTCCTAAGTCAATAGTGACGAATGCTGCCTCTTGCCGGGGGGAAAAGTGTTTCAGCATTCGTGCTACCAGGTCTTTGCCCGTACCGTTTTCACCCAATATCAGGATGTTGGCATCGGTATCCGAGAGCTTGAAAATGGTTTCTTTTACCTTTTGCATGGCTGGTGAATTTCCGATTAGTTCCGGCAAATCATCATTTCCTTTCAGGGCAAGCACCTGTTCTTGCAACCTGCCTACTTCTTTGCGTGACTGGCTGAGTTTGAGAGCGGAAGAAAGCGTGGCAAGCAGCTTTTCCTTTTCCCATGGCTTTGAAATGAAATCGGTGGCTCCTGCCTTGATGGCTCTTACTGCTTTGTCGGTATCGGCATAGGCTGTCATAAAGACTACCACCGCTTGCGGGTCTATGCGCAAAATCTGTTCCAGGCAGTCGAATCCTTCTTGTCCGCTGATGGCATCGCGGCGGAAGTTCATATCCAGCAAGATAACATCCGGTTGGAAAGTGGTCATGAAATGCCCGATGCGTGCTGGCTGGGTGGTTACCTTTATTTTTTCTGTATAAGGTTCCAGGAGCAGGTTCAGTGCGAACAGCACGTCTTCGTTGTCATCGATAATCAGTATTTTACCTTTGGGTTCCATAGTCTTTAGTTTGCTTCTCTGCAAAGATACGCATTTTCAGCTTGTGCTGTATGTGCGCTTTCGCACAAAATATGTGTGCTTCCGCACAGGGCTTGCCGAGGTGATGATTGGTAAATTTGTTGATAGATAGATGCTTATGCTTGTGGCATGGATTTTGATTGTTATTTTCAGAATCATTTTGTGCAGTAATATGAAACGATTGATAGGAATATTTTGCTTGTTGGTTATGGGATGGACAGGAGCAGAAGCCGAGCGTTTAAGTCTGGACGATGCTATCCGGATGGCGCAGGCACATTCGCCGGAAGCGCAGGCGGCGCAGCATACTTATCGTGCTGCCTATTGGAGCTACCGTTCTTTCCGTGCCAATTATTTGCCGGAAGTCAGTCTTACTTCTACACCTTACCTCAACCGGCAAATCAACCGTGTGACCCAACCTGATGGTACGGAACAGTTTCTTCGGCAAAATCAGTTGAGCACAGATGTAAGCCTGTCGGTCAGTCAGAATATATGGTTTACGGGAGGTAATTTGTTTTTGCAGACGTCGGCACAGCGTATGGATGAATTCAGTGACCATACCGAAGCATACAATACTCAGCCTGTCACTATTGGTTATCAGCAGTCGCTTTTCGGATACAATTCACTGAAGTGGGACCGTCGTATCGAACCGGTACGTTTCCGTGAAGCCAGAAAGTCGTACGCCGAAACGCTGGAGCTGATAGCTTCGAGGGCTTGCGAATTGTTTTTCGACCTTGCCACGGCACAGGCCAATCTGGATATCGCCCGTGCCAATTATGCTTCGGCAGACACACTTTACCGTTATGCACGCGGACGGTATAATATAGGTAATATTACCGAAAACGAGATGTTACAGCTGGAAGTGAACAAGTTGACCGAAGAGACTAATATGATGCAGGCTAGTATTGAAGTGGAAGATGCGATGTTGACTTTTCGCTCTTTTTTAGGTATCCGGGAAGACGAGCCGATAGAAGTATTCCCGGCAGATAGCGTGACGGCTTTCGAAGTACCACTTGACCAAGCCTTGGAAAAAGCTTTTGCCCATAGTCCCGACATCGAAATGTATCAGCGGCTGAAGTTGGAAAGCCGTAGCCGGTTGGCTTCTGCCCGTGCCAACCGCGGATTGAAAGCCGACCTGTATGTGCAATTCGGGCTTTCGCAGACAGCAGATAATTTGCGGGCGTCTTATCGTAATCCACTTGACCAGCAATATGTCAGTCTGTCGGTAGTGATTCCTATTCTTGACTGGGGACGTGGCAAAGGTCAGGTACGGGTAGCGAAATCGAATATCGAGCTGGTTGATACGCAAGTAGAGCAGGGATTGACCGATTTTGAACTGAACGTGCGGAAAATGGTGAGGCAGTTCAACCTGCAGGCGCGGCAGGTACAAGTGGCGGCACGTACCGATGAAACGGCACGCAGGCGTTACGAAGTGGCTCTTCGCTTGTATCTGATGGGAAAGTCTACCATCCTCGACCTGAATGCAGCGACCACCGAAAAAGATACGGCACGCCGCAATCACATTGAGGCATTGAAAACCTATTGGACGCTTTATTATGGTTTGCGCAGCATGACGCAATACGATTTCGAACGCAATTGTCCGCTTGCGGATAATTTGCCTGAAATATAGAAAATCTGTGGTAAGAACCCGACTATCTTAACTGTTAATTATTAACTAAAGAAATGGATATAAAACTGGAAAAGAAACCTTGGTACGTGCGCTACCGTTACCGCATAGCGGCTGGTATTGCTTTGACGGCAGGATTGGTTTATGTAGCGGTGCTTGCCTCCGGTCCGCGCAAGTTGCGGATAGATACCGAATCGGTGCAACTGGCGGAAGTGAAAGACGATGAGTTTTTGGAGTACGTCGATGTGGAAGGCGTGGTGCATCCCATCCTTACCCTGATGGTCAATACCCGCGAGGCGGGTAATGTAGACCGTATCGTAGCGGAAGAAGGAAGTCTGCTGAGGCGCGGCGATACCATCCTGACACTGGTCAACCCCGACTTGATACGCGATATCGAAGACCAACGGGATGAATGGGAAAAGCAACGCATCTCTTACGAAGAGAAGGCGTTGGAGATGGAGCAGAAGACCTTGACACTGAAGCAACAGGCACTGGAGGCAAGTTATGAGTTGAACAAAATCAGTAAAAGCTATGCCTTGGAAGAAGAAGAGTACAAGATGGGTATCCGCAGCAAGGCGCAACTGGAGGTGTCGGCAGATGAATACCGGTATAAGACCGAGTCGACCCGCTTGAAGCTGCAAAGCCTGCAAAGCGATTCGGCGATGACGGTTATCCGCAAGGAACTGCTCCGCAACGACCGTGAGCGGGAGCGGAAGAAATGGGAGCGTTCGTTACAGCGGAGGGATAACCTTGTAGTATGTGCGCCTGCCGATGGGCAGTTGAGTTTTGTGAAGGTCACGCCCGGACAGCAGGTGAGTTCGGGTGAGAATATCGCCGAAGTGAAGGTAATGGACCAGTTCAAGATACGCACGGCATTAAGCGAGTATTACATCGACCGTGTCACCACCGGTCTGCCCGCTTCGGTCACTTATCAAGGTAAACGTTATCCGCTTCGGGTAACCAAGGTGGTGCCCGAGGTGAAAGAGCGTACCTTCGATGTGGATTTGGTATTTACCGGGGAGATGCCCGACAATGTGCGCCTTGGGAAGAGCTACCGGGTGCAAATCGAGCTGGGGCTACCCGAAAAGGCAATCGTGATTCCGCGTGGCAATTTCTACCAGCAGACGGGAGGCAACTGGATATTCAAGCTGAACGCCGACCGCACCAAGGCGGTGAAGGTGCCCATCACCATCAGTAGGCAGAATCCTCGCCAATATGAAATAACTGAAGGTTTGCAGCCCAGAGATTGGGTTATTACCACAGGATATGATAACTTTGGCGATGCGGAAGAATTAATACTGAGATGATGATTTCACCACAGATAACACAGATTAAAAAATTAATTATTCATCATGAACTATACAGATAATAATTTATCTAATCTGTGTAATCTGTGGTGAAAAAAACAAACGAAATAGCTTATGATAACACTTTATTATTTGAAAATGTCGGTACGCTTTTTGACGCGTGCCCGTTCGTACACGATAATTAACTTGTTGGGACTGGCGTTCAGCCTGGCTTGCAGCATCATCTTGCTGCGCTACATCCACCGCGAACTTACGGTGGACGCTAATTGTATTCATCCGGAAACGGTGGTGCTGCCGCTGGCAGACGTTTATAGCAATTGGTGTCCCAGTACCAGAATGTATATGGACTCGGTTTATCTTGCCGATGAACAGGTGATAGAGCGTTGTCTGGTTGTTCCTAATGAGCGTACGAATATTTTGTATGAGAACCGCACTTACAATGCCGATATATTGGCAGTAGATTCTACTTTCTTCCGTTTCTTCGCTTATCCGGTTGCTACGATGCAGGGAGATCATGTAGCTATCCTTACCCGCAAGTTTGCAGAACAACTGTTCGGACGGGAGAATCCTCTTGGGAAAGTGTTGGTTTATGATGGCATATCTGTAGTCGTGCAAGGAGTGGTGGATAGCCCTTCCAATAAAACTGTTTGGCGATTCGATGTGTTGGTTTCCCGTGGTTTGCAGGATTGGAACCGGATGAATATCGAAATGGTCCGTGTATTGCCGGGCATTGATTTGGATGCAATAAACAAAGTGAGTGGTGTTTATCGCGATACGAAATATTCCGGTCCTATGCGTTACCGGTTTATTCCTTGGAAACAGTTTTATTTCGACCCTTCCATTATTGCGGAAAAATCATTGATGAACCACGGCGACAGGTCTTACTTGCTGATTTTATCAGGAGTGATAGTCTTGTTGTTGGCGGTAGGCATCCTGAATTTTATCAACCTCTATATGGTGATGCTGATGAAGCGTTCACGCGAATATGGCATCAAGAAGGTGTTGGGACTGGGGCGTTCTTCACTATTTGTGGAAATCTGGCTGGAAAACTTCGTGCTGGTCTTTGCCTCGCTCTTCGTGGCATGGGTGCTGATAGAGGTTACGGCGGTTCCGGTAGAGCGTTTGTTGGGCGAGCAGATTGGTTATACACCGTTCGACGGCTGGTTGTCGTTAGGCATTCTGATAGTCTTGCCTTTGCTCACTTCGGTTTATCCTTATATCAAGTATGGTTATCGTTCGCCTGTCATTTCCATGCGTAATGTGTCGGTACGTTATTCCGTTGCTTCACGTGCGGTGTTGCTGGGTGTCCAGTATGTCTTTACGGTGGTACTTGTGGTCTTGTCGGTCTATTTCAGCCGTCATTTCGATTTCCTTATCAATACGCCTCCGGGTTTCCGTACGGAAAGGATATTAGAAGCTGATTTGCAGAAAGAAAACTGGAATAATAGATATACGGACGAGCAGAGGAAAACACGTAACGAACGTATCGAAAGGATTCGGAAAGCATTGGACGAATGTCCGTATATTGATTCGTGGATATGCAGTTCGTTCGATGAAATCACTTCCGAAATTCAAGTGAACTTTTTTAACGAAAAGGATAAAAAGGTATCGGTGAAGGCATTGTTTGTTCCTGTCGCCTTTTTTGAATTTTACGGATTGAAGGTACTCGATGGCACTTTGCCGGATGAGATACATGACGTAACCCATAGCGAGATAGCATTGAACGAGGAAGCCATGAAACTATTCGGCTATGCCGATAGGGAAGAAGCGTTTATCAGGGCTGAAGCTCCTATTTGGGTGTTTTTTGGAGCTGATGGCAGTGTAAAGAAAGGTGGGTTGGAACTGATGCCCGTCGTTGCGGTAATAGCCGATTGCTATTTCGGTAAGTTGACCGGTGGTGTACAGCCCATTGTTTATGTCATAAGTGGAGGATACGAACGTGGCAAGATTTCCATCGCCGTGCAGCCGGGCAAGGAAAAAGAGCTGCTTGCCTACCTGCGCCGCACGGTGAAGGAAATTTATGGGACTGAAGAGTTCGACCATGCCTGGCTGGCGGATGTGGTGGAAGAGCAGTATGCCCACGACCGCAAGATAGCTACGGTCTATTCGGTATTCGCCTTTATCGCCATCGTGGTGTCGTGCATGGGGCTGTTCGGTATTTCGCTTTTTGATATCCGCAGGCGATATCGAGAAATTGCTATCCGCAAGGTAAACGGTGCAACTCTGCGTGACCTTTATTGGCTGCTGGGTGGCAGATACTTGAAAGTTTTGCTGGTATCGTTTGCCCACCGTCAAGTTAGAAGTGCAACTCCTCCACCGCCTTCCTCCGTCCTTGGAGCGTAGCGGAAAGGGCGGAGGAAGGCGGTGGAAGCCGGGCTTCGGGTCATCCGGCAATACAAA
>NZ_NFKD01000096.1:0-9428 GCF_002160215.1 Bacteroides sp. An19
GGCTAACTCCCGTCAAGGCACGGAAACTTTTGCTGTTGTCTTTATGGTCGTGGTAATTCATGTCGCAAAGGTACGCGTATGCGCGATATATAACAAATCTAAATTACATAAACTCTAATTATGAATATATCAATTGCCTGGTTCATGCCAAAGACCCTCGTGCCATTCAGGCGATAGACGATGAGTTGGACCGGCTGGATGCACTGAAGGAGGAAGAATTTACGGAAGAAACCTTCAGCTATTATTGTTTCCTGCTCCGCAGGCGTGCGTATGTCCTTACGGATATGAACCGGCTGGATGAAGCGGAAGAATTGCTAAAGAAGTTATTAAAGACCGATGACCGTACTGAGTATATCCAAGGGGAATTGGATTATATCAAACAGTTACGCGAAGAACAGCAAGAGAAATCATAAAAATCCTTTCCCATCGGACAGCTTTTGTCTTAGTCCCTGCTTTCCTTTGCATTATCAAACTAATAAAAACATTAAAGATATGAAAGAAGACAGGGACTTGCAGTTTTTAGCGTCTTGCAAAAGCGAGGACTTGAAGACGCTGGTGGATATGATGACATCCGATAAGGACGGGAATGTGCGTTTGTCGGAACAGTTGACAAATACGGACGCTTACTTGCGGTATTACCCCGACCGTCTGCCTTGTATGTGGCAGGAGATTGCCAACGAGTTGCAACGCTTTGGTGGCAATACGATAGTGAATGTGTTCCGCAAGGGAGGTGTGCGCTATCGGGAGATATTGCAGGATGTGTGCCGGAAGATGGAGGTTTGGTTTTCCGATTTGGAAGAGACCGCAGAGATAGAAAGACATTTGCTGGAAAAGGTCTGTATGGAAACGGTAAGGCGTATGCCGGAAGAAGAGTTGCGGCAGATGGCGGAACAATTGGACATTGGTGAGAAGCATCCGCAGAAATTTATGTTAATGTTTGCCCTCCAGATGGCGATACGGAAAGGGGGCGTGCTGTTTACCCGCATTGCGCTTTATGTAGCGCAGATGATTTCGAAGATGCTGTTAGGCAGGGGTATATTGATGTTTGGTGGTAATTTGCTGAATAAGGCGTTCGGCATTTTAGGCGGTCCGATAGGATGGGCGGTCACTTTAGGTTGGGCGGCTTTCGATTTGGCTTCGCCGGCCTACCGGGTGACGATTCCCTGCGTGATACAAGTGTCGTGCATGCGTTTGCGGTTCATGGAAGAAAGGAGGATTGGTCATGAGGGCGCAAGACATTATGCATCCTGAAGATGCAAAAGCGATACAGTTGATAAAGAGTGTGCCAGGCTGTGAAAGATTGGTCCGTAAGTTCATGAAGTGGGGTTACGAAGCCCAATACCGAGGAGAGAATCTGGCGAATATGATAAGAGTCACCTCAAGAAATTATCCGGATATCTATGCCGTTTTTAAAGAAGTGACGGGACAAGTCGGCATCACGGAACCAGAACTGTATGTCTATAACAATCCTATGATAAACGCTTATACTTACGGAGAGACCCGTACGTTCATCGCCTTATCCAGCAGTTTGGTGGAGCGGATGAGCAAGGAGGAATTGAAGGGGGTTATCGCTCACGAGTGCGGTCATATCTTGTGCCGGCATATGTTGTATCTCACGATGTATGAGACGCTGAAAGAGATGGGCATGTTTTTAGGCTTGATACCTTGGATGATGTTTTCGCCGCTTTATCTGGCTTTGCAATATTGGAACAGGAAGAGCGAACTTTCAGCCGACCGTTGTGGGGCAGCAGTCGTTGGCGAAGAAACCTATCAGTCGGTATTGATAAAGTTGGCATCGGGAATGAAAGAAGACTCCCGCCAGCCGGACTGTCTGGTGGAACAAGGAAAAGCGTATGAGGCACTGAAGCACTCTTCGCTTTGGAACCGGATACAACAGGAGTATCAGTGTATTTTTTATTCGCACCCTCAATTGTGTGTGCGGGCATTGGAACTGGACCGTTGGAAGGTTTCGTATGCTTACCGTAGCCAGCGGAACAGGTATTAATCAACTAAACTCAGCAGTGATATGAACAAGGCGATAACTTCTTTTTGGAGACGGCTGTTTTTCCGTTATGACGTTAGCCGGATGCGCAAGGCGGTGGTGGATTATCTGACCGCGGAAGGCATACAGGCGGAGGTGAAAGACGGTATGATACAGGTGCTGTTTGAAGACTATTATTATAATGTGGAGTTCGACTTGGACGGGGAATATCCTCGGTGTGACATTTCATTTCGGCTGAAGGATGAAATGTACGAAAAGCTGGATTTGCCGCGTAAGACTTTCATTGCGGATAAAGTCAATACAGACGAGGAGCGTTTGTCGACACTAAAGGCATTCGGTGACGTGTTAATTGTTGACGCGCATTTCTACTTTGCCAATCGCAAGATGCTGCTTTCGCTTTTCTATGAATATTTTGCGGATGTAAAACATGCCGTAGACGATATGTGCGATTTGTTGCAGAACGAATTGAGAGAAAAAGAAGAGAAACGCCCAATCGGGTTCACGGCAAGTCCGGTTGTTTCTAAAGAGGAAGCTAAGGTAGCGGCTTGCAATAAAAAAACAGAATGAGTTATGATACGAGGAATAACATTATTTATTTGCACTGAGTGTAAGAAAGTTTTTTGGGCACCGGATGTGGAATATGATGCAATGGTCTATTCCGTTCCGATGCCTTGTGAACGGTGTGGGAGCATACGTACCATGCCGATGAAGTTGGATCCTTTTCATTCAGATAAATTGAATCCGAACAAGCCGTTGGAGAAACAATTGTGCTATTATTCAATCTATGAGAGTATTTGGAAACGTATAGGGAGGCCGGACATAGACGGTACGGCCGATGAGCAATACCGCACCGGGATGATGTTTCTGAACGGAGAGGCATGGAGTATGCGTAATTCTGAAGTCGCCTTTTATTGGTTTATGAAAGCAGCTAAACGTGGACATGCACAGGCGCAGTATCAGGTGGGCGCAATGTTAGATCGCATGCGTTACAGGTATAAATATGATAAATATCTGGAAGAACCACCTTTTTGTTGCACGTCGTATGCGGAGGGAACGGTTTACCAATGGATAAGCAAAGCGGTCGGGCAGGGCTTACCGGAAGCGATGTGTTACTTGGGAAACATGTATCGCATAGGCAACTCAGTTGAGAAGGGTTTTGAAAAAGCGTTTGAGTGGCACCAAAAAGCGATTGTGTCCGGTTGTGTGGAAAGCGAATACGCCTTGGGCTGTATGTATGAGCGAGGCGAAGGTGTACAACCGGACTTGCAAAAAGCTGTCCGCTGGTATGAGGAGGCGGCTAAGCAGAGGCATGTGAAGGCACAGGCTGCTTGCAGGCGGCTGAAAGAATAGGAGAAACACTTTCTTAAAAAACAATAACTATGGTACGAGGAAAAACATTATTCATCTGCACCGAGTGCAAGAAAGTCTTTATGGCACCGGATGTGGAATACGGTGCAATGGTCTATTCCGTCCCGATGCCTTGCAAGCGTTGTGGAAGCAGACGTACGTTGCCTGTATTCCAATTGTTGGCTTATCCGGTGTATAAAGGCATATGGGAAACGATAGAAAGGGAAAAGAATGAAAAAAACGATAACAATGAAAATAGATAAAGATGATCTCCTTTTTGGGGCCATCATCGGCGGATTAGTGCTTTGCAGTCCGTTTATTGCCATGTATCATATAGGTAAATGGATTTATAGCAAAACACCCAAAAAGATTAAAGAGCAAAAAGCAGAAGAGAAAAAACGGGAGGAGATGAACAGGGAGATACATGAGTTGGAAAAGCAACTGGGACTTGCGGAACGTGATGACAGCTATATGCACTATGATCCTCTGTACATCGGCAATACACAGGAAGGTAGGGAAGGTTATTGGTCGGATTTGAAAAAGAAAGCTGCTTCGGGTTATAAGAGCCCGGACTTGATATGGATGATTAAAGAAACGAAAGGTGGAATTTGTGCACCGAGGTTCGGTTATGGAGATTGTCAGGTCTTGTTGCTGCTGCAGAAAGACTGCTACGACATTCTTGGTTGCGTACCTATAGAAAGAGGGTCATTGGAACATATAGGGAATGGCAGTGAAGGGTCGGGAAAATTGCCAAGAGCTGACCGCTATGTGAAGGCATCTTACGAAATGATGACTTTTTCAAACGACTATGCAGTGCGGCTTCAGACGCTGTCGGAATGCGGGAATTATCAGGATTATTATGTTTATGCGGTTCCGGGAAACTTCCAATTCTCTGATGTGGAAACGGGGATGGATGAACGGTTAAAAAAGTTTATAGCAGATTTCCAACGTAAATATAAGAAGCAATGAAGAAAGACAAATATTATTATATGGTCTTGAAAGTTCAAGAGGAATATTTCCTGAATTTCGTATGACCATACTGCAGGCATCGCCCATATTTTATTCCCGTTCCACTTCTTCCAGTCCTATTAAGTCGTATCCTTTGATTTGGGCAACGATAAGATGCAATGTGGTTCCTTGGATGAGTGTTTGCACTTTGGGACCGGAAGCGTAGTCTTTCACTTGCTTTATGGCTTCCGTCCGTTGTGCTTCCGCTCTCTCATCGGTAGCTGTGGCAGGCAGGTATTTCAATTCTAAAATATAGCTGTGCTTTACCATGGGCCAACGTACCAGGTCGGGCATGAGGAAGAAATCGCAATAACCGTGATTCAATTCCACTTCGGGGGCGGTCAGGTAGTAAGGGTTCAAGCTGAGGTAAGCATTCATAAAACCTTGCAAGTTCCGTTCACCTTCTATCAGGCTGCGGATGGCGGTGGTGTCATGATATGCTTTGAAAATATGTTCCAGCATGGGATGCCAATTCCCTTTGAAAGCTGCGTCGGTATAGCTGCGAAGCAACGGAGAAAGGTTTATCGGGTGTACCTTTTTGTATTCGTTCAATAAGAAATCGTAATATTGCTTCCGTACGTTGTTGTTCGGGATGCCCAGTTCTTGCTCGATTCCGTAAGTTCCCGTGATGGTCAGCATGCCGTAATAGAATAACAGGCTCTTGAATATTTCCGGGTCGGTCAGTCGGGATGCCGGGAATGAATTGGCTACGATGCCGGTAGTTGTTCCCTTTTCTGCCACTTCCAATAATACGCCTTTGCGATCACCGTCTAACTGGTCTAACTTAATCAGCTTGTCCAATTTCGTGTAATCTGTACACGTGTTGCGGTCTACCATTTCTTTAGGGGCACATCCGTGTTGGATATAGTAATTCAAATAATAAGTAACCATATCGCAGTTAAACATCTTCGGGTCTGTATAGACTACCTCTTCTGAAAAGCAATATCCGTCGTACCAGGGTTTCATTTCTGCTATCAGATGTTCTTCATCGGCTTTTAATGTACCCGCAGACTGGTAGTAACGGATCATTTCGCGCACGTCTGTTTCGCTGAACCCTAACATCCGGTTGAAGCGGGCATCCATCGTGATGCTGGTGGCGATGTTGTAACCGCTGGTCACGTCATCTAAGGTCACGGGACTGACTCCCAGCATCAGGATACGGTCGAAGTTGCCTTTAAATTTCTTGAATACATCACGGTAGAAGCCGCTGGCGTGGGTTATGGCATGATAAATGGCTTCACCTTCTTCGTTCAGTATGGTATTGGTGAAATTGTCGTATTCGTCTACTATCAGATACAGTTTATGGTTGCGTGCGCTGGCTGCTGCAATGATAAGGGCGAACTTGGTGTTTGCGTCTTGCGCTCCTCTTATTCTTTCTACAAAGTCGGCGGGATAATAGGCGGCATAACGTTCTGCAAAATCGTCTAACCGCACTCCGAAGTAGCGGTTGAAATTCAAAGGGAGTGCATCTGCATTTCCTCCGACTTGCGAGAAGTCTAAGTGCAGCACTTGAAATTTGCCTTGCCATTGGGTAGGATGGTCTGCTACCCAAAGCCCTTTAAACAGTTCTCTGAAATTTTCTTTTTCGTTGATGTCGTAATAATAGCGGAGCATGGACAGGAAAAGGCTTTTCCCGAAATGGCGCGGGCGGATAAGGAACAGGAAACTCGCCACATCTTCCATGCGTTGGATATAGGCACTTTTGTCTACATAATAATAATTTTCTTTCCGGATCCGCCGGAAGTCTGATATGCCGTAAGGGAGGAGCTTGTATGTATTCATATTATTGCCGCATTGATACCTTTTGTTTTAGTGATGTTGTAACTGAGCGCTATCGTTGCAAAGGTAGCATTTTCTTTTGAAACGTCCAATACCGGAAGAGCTTGTTCTTTATATGAAATGAGGTCATTCCGGAAAAAGTCATGAGTGGTTATGCTGTATGAATCTGCGAGATTGCAAGGATGATTCATGCATATATGTGCATAAGCCATTTCAATTATATGCGGACATGAAGGAAGATAGTCGCGTTGTGCCGGTCACGTAGAAGCATTGGCGCGAGGGTGGGCTTCTTTGTCTATATTAATGGGAATGTTTTTGCAAAGTAATCGTGTGTGCGGACGAGCCGGACAAGGTGGTTTTCTTGCTTGTGTAGCTTGTCTTGATTTCTTTGTTAGATAAACTATGTTAAAACTATAGTTCTCCCAAAAAGAAAACTTACAAGATGCTTGTGTGTTAATAAAGTTCTGTGAATCAGTTTGTTAAGATTTTGTTTTGGAAAACTTTCTTTTTTGTTTTGCAGATTGGAAAAACATCTTTAGCTTTGTACCACCTTATGAAAGACGATAGATTTTAATCAAAATACTCATTAATCGTGGAAAATCAGACGTTCAGTTACGACGAAGCATATAATGCCTCGTTGGATTATTTCAAGGGAGACGAGCTTGCCGCCCGCGTGTGGGTGAACAAGTATGCCGTAAAGGATTCTTTCGGCAATATTTACGAGAAATCTCCCGAAGATATGCATTGGCGTATCGCGAATGAAGTGGCACGTATCGAAGCCAAGTATCCGAATGGGTTGAGCGCAGAAGAGCTGTTCCGCCTGTTTGATCATTTCAAGTACATCATTCCGCAGGGAAGCCCGATGACGGGCATCGGAAACAATTATCAGATTGCGTCCTTGTCGAACTGCTTCGTAATCGGGCTGGACGGAGCTGCCGATTCGTATGGGGCCATCATCCGCATCGACGAGGAGCAGGTGCAGCTGATGAAGCGCCGCGGAGGGGTAGGGCACGACCTGTCGCACATCCGCCCGAAAGGTTCGCCGGTAAAGAACTCGGCGTTGACTTCTACCGGGCTGGTGCCATTTATGGAGCGTTATTCCAACTCTACGCGCGAGGTGGCGCAAGACGGACGCCGCGGGGCGCTGATGATGACGGTATCTATCAAGCATCCCGACTCGGAAGCTTTCATCGATGCCAAGATGACCGAAGGAAAGGTTACGGGAGCCAATGTGTCGGTGAAGCTGGACGATGAGTTTATGGAAGCTGCCGTGGAAAACCGCCCGTATGTGCAGCAGTTCCCTATCAGTTCGCCTCATCCGATGGTGAAGAAAGAGATTGACGCTTCGGCTTTGTGGAAGAAAATCGTGCACAACGCGTGGAAGTCGGCAGAGCCGGGCGTGTTGTTCTGGGACACGATTCTCCGCGAGTCGGTGCCCGATTGTTATGCCGACTTGGGTTTCCGCACCGTGTCTACCAACCCGTGCGGCGAAATCCCTCTGTGCCCGTACGATTCTTGCCGTCTGCTTGCCATCAACCTGTATTCGTATGTGGTCAATCCGTTTACTCCGGAGGCTTATTTCGATTTCGATTTGTTCAAGAAGCACGTGGCTTTGGCACAGCGCATCATGGACGACATCATCGACCTGGAGCTGGAAAAGATAGAGAAAATCATGGAAAAGATAGATTCCGACCCCGAAAGCGAAGAAGTGAAAGGTACGGAGCGCCATTTGTGGGAAAAGATTTACCGCAAGTCGGGCATGGGACGCCGTACGGGCGTGGGCATCACTGCCGAAGGCGACATGCTGGCGGCTTTGGGATTGCGCTACGGGACGGAAGAGGCAACCGAGTTTGCCGAACGGGTGCAGAAAACCATTGCGCTGGAGGCATACCGTTCTTCGGTTGTTATGGCAAAGGAACGTGGCGCGTTCGAGATTTACGATACGGAACGCGAGAAGGACAATCCGTTCGTGAACCGCTTGCGTGAAGCCGACCCCGGGCTTTATGAGGAGATGAAGAAGTACGGCCGGCGTAACATCGCGTGCCTGACCATTGCTCCTACGGGGACCACCAGCCTGATGACGCAGACCACTTCGGGCATTGAGCCGGTGTTTATGCCGGTTTACAAGCGCCGGCGCAAGGTGAATCCGAATGACGAGAACGTGCGCATCGACTTTGTGGACGAAACGGGAGACGCTTTCGAGGAATACCTGGTGTTCCATCACAAGTTCCTGACGTGGATGAAGGTGAACGGTTATGACCCTGACAAGCATTACACGCAAGAGGAAATTGACGACCTGGTGGCGAAATCTCCTTATTATAAAGCGACTTCGAACGACGTGGACTGGCTGATGAAGGTCAAGATGCAGGGACGCATCCAGAAATGGGTGGACCATTCGATTAGCGTGACCATCAATTTGCCGAACAACGTAGACGAAGAGTTGGTGAACCGTCTGTATGTAGAGGCATGGCGGTCGGGCTGCAAGGGATGTACGGTGTACCGCGACGGTTCGCGTGCAGGCGTGTTGCTTTCTGCCAAGAAGAAAGACGACAAGAAAGAGGAAGAATGCCATTGCAAGCCTCCTCAGGTAACGGAAGTCCGCCCGCGTGTGCTCGAAGCCGATGTGGTGCGTTTTCAGAACAACAAGGAGAAATGGGTGGCGTTCGTCGGTCTGCTCGACGGTTATCCTTACGAAATATTTACCGGTCTGCAAGATGATGACGAGGGCATTGTATTGCCGAAATCGGTAGTCCGCGGCCGCATCATCAAGAATTATGACGAGAACGGCGTGAAGCGTTATGATTTCCAGTTCGAGAACAAGCGTGGGTATAAGATGACGATTGAAGGATTGTCCGAGCGCTTCAACAAGGAGTATTGGAATTATGCGAAACTGATTTCAGGCGTGTTGCGCTACCGGATGCCTATCGAACAGGTTATCAAGTTGGTCAATTCGCTCCAGCTCGATAGTGAGAATATCAATACGTGGAAGAACGGTGTGTCGCGTGCATTAAAGAAATATGTGCTCGACGGCACGGAAGCCAAAGGCGTGAAATGCCCGAATTGCGGCAATGAGACTTTGGTTTATCAGGAAGGTTGCCTGATTTGCAAGACTTGTGGTTCTTCGCGTTGCGGATGACTTTGCTTTTCACCACAGATTACGCAGATTTATAAAAAATGCCAATCAGGAGTTAAAAGGGAGTTATAGGTAGTTATCGCCCGCCGGTGCGGGCTGGGAGTTAGATGCCAATACCTTTTTGCGCCGCTTCTGTAGAGACGATGTGCACATCGTCTC
>NZ_NFKD01000097.1:0-9262 GCF_002160215.1 Bacteroides sp. An19
GCAGGCTCAGGGCGAACAACTTTGTAGAAAACATCTTTTCCACATGTATGGCACTGCATAATCTCAGAATTAAAATCAACCCTTGGAACTATCATAACTAATTTACATAAACTCTATTATACAAATCTTCCGTTGCATTTTCCCAACCTTGAGAATTATCTACTCCGTCCAGTGTAGGCAGCAAACGCACAAGAAACTGAGCACCTTTCCATCCTTGGCTTAAAGCCGAGCTGAAATTGGCTCCCCATATAATTTCAGAGTTAAACCGATTCGCAATTTTGAACAAATCTGCATAATTGCTCATCATTGGGAATTTAGCTATTGCCAGATTAGCTTTATCTATTGCCCGTTGATAATAATCCATAGCATCATATTCTGCAGCATACGTCAAATAAACCCGGGCCAATAAAGCAGAAGCAGATTCAGCATAAGGTCTTCCACCTCCTAAACGGTCTTCATAGGTTAAATCCGTTTCTGCCGTCTGAAGATCTGAAATAATCAGTTCATAAATATTTTCTTTAGGAGCACGCGGCAAAATCTGTTCATCCACTCCTTCCACATTGTGCTCACGCAAAGGAACATCCCCGAACATACGTATCAAATCAAAATACATCATGGCTCTAAAGAATTTAGCTTCAGCCAACAAATGTCTCTTTAAGGTCTCATTCATGTCAATAGCCGGCACTTTATCTAGTACGACATTACAACATTTAATAGTCTGATAAAAATCGCGCCACAACAACTCTACCGGTTCGTTATATTGGTCTATCTGCATATTATCTACCGAGGTATATTGTATGCTTGACTGATTACTTTCTGCATTATCTGTAAACAAATCCTGAAGCACCCAATAATCGTTGTAGAAAACTCCACCATAGTTCTTATCCCACAGACCACCTGGAGCATATCCGACAATCAAATAATCATAAATAGCATTGGTAGCCGATATCGCATCTTTTTCCGTTTTATAATAATTCTCACTGGTTATGCTGCCTTTAGGTTCCTCGTCCAAAAAACCGGAACAAGAACTCAATGCCAATGCACCACAAACCAAAAAACTTGCTATCTTACTTTTCATAACATTGTCCTTTTAAAAATTCATTCTTAAACCAAATTCATACGATTTTGCCATTGGATAAGAGCCATAATCTGCTCCCATAGAAAGATTATCATTCGCAAAACGGCTTACTTCCGGGTCATATCCAGAATAATCCGTAAACGTATAGATATTCTTTAAACCTGCGAATACCGTCAGTCCCTCACAATAAAACTTCTTAGTTAAGCTTTTCGGGAAGGTATAACTCAGGGTGATGTCCTTGATTCTTAGATAAGACCCATCTTCTACATAATGATCTGACAAAATATTTCCAGCATTTTTAGTAGTCGCACGAGGATATTCATTGGTCGGATTGGTCGGAGTCCATCTATCCAAAGCTGCCGTAGAATTATTCCGGTAGCCGTCAAAACTTTCCAACGAGAACTTATTGAAGTTCACAATTTCATTTCCTACCGCGCCTTGCAGATAGATAGTCAATCCCAACGATGATTTGTCATTAAATTCAAAGTTGAACGTATTATTAAAACCAAATGTAAAATCAGGATTAGCATTACCCAATACATACAAGTCATCTTCATTAATTGTTCCATCTTGAGTTTTATCGACATATTTACGATCACCATAATTCAAAGTCTTGCCTGCAAAAAAAGGAATCTTTGATAAATCTTCGTCCAGTTGAGCAATACCATCGGTTTTATAACCATAAATGGTTCCAATAGGCTGACCTTCAGTAATTTCGGTCCAATAAGTAATACCCAATATGGATGCGCCGGTCAGATTCTCCTGGCTACCTGCCAAATTGGTAATTTCATTCTTGTTATAACCCAAAGTAAAGTCAATGTTCCAATTAAACTTTCCGGTAAACGGAACCGCCCCCAAAGTCACTTCAAAACCTTGGTTTTCCAAATTACCTACATTGCTTACAACAGAATCATATCCAGTATTGAAAGCAACAGGCATACCTAACAACAAGTCTCTTGTTTTCTTATAGTAATAATCAGCTGTTAAAGTCAAGCGATTATTAAACATACCAAAATCTATACCTATATCAAATTGAGCCGTTGTCTCCCATTTCAAATCCTGGTTACTTAATGTATAAGGAACCAACCCTTTTACTATCTCAGAATTTCCAAAATAGGCTTCCGTATTAAACATAAGTCCCTGCGAACTGTAAGGAGGAATACCTTCATTTCCCACAATACCATAACTTGCTCTCAACTTCAAATTCGAAATAGCCTTTACATCTTTCATAAAGTTTTCTTCAGACAATCGCCAAGCACCTGATACCGAGGGGAAGAAACCATACTTATTCCCCTTACCAAACTTAGATGAACCATCCACACGTCCTGTCAACGTCAACAAATAGCGTCCTTTAAAATTATAATTTATACGAGCCAAATAAGAAAGCATCTGCCATTCAGTTATACCAGAAGTCGTATTCTGTTTCAATGCACCAGACTGTATGGAGTTCCAACCTAAAGAGCCATCTTCAAAGTCAGCAGTAGATACTGATGACATTTCAGACACAAAAGCCTGAGCAGTCATACCAGCTAATGCACCTATTGTATGGTCTCCCCATGTTTTTGTATAGTTTACAGTATTTTCCCATACCCAATTATATCCGTCACGATTACCGATATTGGCATAACCGCCATTCGATTCCGCACGTTTCAGTTCTGCTGCAGCAAAAGACTGATCTTTCATGTAAAAATAATCCACACCAATGCTGGTTTTGAATGTCAAGTCTTTAATCGGTGTCCACTCCAGAAATGCATTTGCCAATGTTCGGAACGAAGTATTCCGGTTCTTTGCTTCCAGTGCATCCTGAACAGGATTTCCGACATTCGGACTTTTCATATTATTTTCATAGGTATAGTTTCCTTCCTCATCTCGTACAGGAAGTCCCGGATTCATTTCAAGTGCCCATGACGTAACACTTGACGCAAAACCTCCTTCTGAGTTGGTTACAACACCATTCGAACGACTGTAACTCAAATTTGCCGAAATACCAGCTTTCAACCATTTATTAATCTGCTGGTTCAAATTCACACGGAAGCTACCTTTTCCAAAATCCGAACCGATAATGATACCGTCTTGCAACAACAAATTACCAGAAATAAAATAAGTAGTCTTGTCATTACCTCCAGATACAGAAACATCATAATTCTGCATGGGAGCTACACGGAATATTTCATCTTGCCAATCAGTATTGATTTTAGCAAGATTATTCAAATCTGCAAATACTGGATTACGTTCGATGCCATCATTATCTGCCACCTCATTCGCCAGTTCTGCCAACTGCACAGAATTAAGCATATCCATTTGCTTAGTCACCTGCTGCCAGGTAAATTTCGCACCAACCGAAACATTCGGTTTTCCACTTTTTCCATGTTTAGTCGTTACCAATACGACACCGTTAGCTCCACGGGCACCATAAATTGAAGTAGCCGAAGCATCCTTTAATATTTCAATTGATTCTATATCATTCGGATTAATGTTCGTCAACGGATTCAATGCCGGATTCTGCGTTGCACCTGTACTAAAAGAAGCAGCGTCACTGATTACCGGAATTCCATCTATTACATAAAGTGGTTCATTATTTCCATTAATAGAACTGGTTCCACGAATACGGATAGATGTTCCTGCACCCGGCTGACCGGATGTATTCAATACAACAACTCCGGCAGCACGTCCTTGTAAGCCTTGGTCTAACGAGGTTACAGACGTCCCAACTATTTCATCTGCCTTCACACTGGCTACTGCAGAAGTCAAGTCGCTTTTCTTCTGAACACCATAACCTACAACCACCACCTCATCCAATAATTCCGTATCATCATGCAAGACAATATGGAAATCACTTTTCTGAGCAACCTTTATTTTCTGTGTTTCAAATCCAACAAAAGAAATTTCTATAACAGAACCTTCCGGTACTGACAATGTAAAATTGCCATCTAGATCCGAAATAGTACCATTCGATGTACCTTGCACGACCACAGAAGCACCAATTACCGGTTCTCCTTTGTCATCATAAATTACACCTTTTATATCTTTCATTCCATTTTGCGCAAATGCACCTACACTTGCCAACAGAACTGAACTTATTGCTACTGAGCGAATAAATTTATGTATTTTCATAATTTCATTTATTTATAAGATCCTGGATTACAAGCCTCAACATAATAGTCGTCTGGATTTTTACCTCTATATGGAGTAAAGTCATCACTTTTCGAGACAGGGGAATAGGTTTCCGTAACGATTTCATCAGTTGAGAAATCCGGTCCCAAACTGGAAAGATCCTGATGACTTTCCAATATCATTTCCCGATCAGCCAATTTCACAACTTTATATCTGGTTATCATAGGTGTATTCGGCTGAAAAATATTATATTTAACCAAATAAAGTGAATCTATTTTCTCACCAGTCCTCTCTACATCCCAAGAACAACAAGAATTTAATGTTTCCAATTGAGCTGCAGAAAATATAGTTCCCCAATCTAATTCCAACGTCAAGTCCGCATTAAAACGATAAATATCATCTTTCAAATCAGGAGTGGCAAAATCCTCTCCTTGAATCATCTGCTGAACTAATTGCCAATCATATTTCAACAATAAAGGCAATTCTGCTAAATCAACTGTAAGCACCAGATCAGAAGCATCCACAACAGCACCGTTTACATCTAATCCATAAAAAGAATATACCACTACACCATTTTCATCTCCCGACACTACTTGTGCATTGAACGTATATGGGAAACTCAAATTTGCCACATTCAATTCTTTGGTATAATCAGAGATCTCTTTTCCAGAAATGGTCTTTTTAATCAGAATTTTGGAGAATCTGCTCGGATCTGATAAAGAAACTTGAATAGATACAGAGTCACCAATTTTCACTTTTTCTTCATAAGAACTTAAACTCAACAACACACTTCGTTGATTTTCATCATCATCACATGCCATAAAGGCAGACAAAACAAATCCCAATATAAATAGGAAATATACAGATTTTTTCAGTGTTTTCATACAATTACATTTATTGATTATCAAGATTTTGCAATGCATAAGCATAAGCACCGCGCATAATGGAGGAGCTGGCTCCTGACCGACTGCACATGACAGCTATGCGCTTGGAATCATTATACGGAACTTGAATGGAGGTTCCGGGGATCAGTACCTGACGGGAAGAGGAAGAAAGGAATCGGGTGCGCTCCGGCTCTTCTTCCCAATTATATACGTCCATTTGCACACAGGGGAAACATTCTCCGGAAAACATGGATACCGTGGTACGCAATTCGTTGACTAGGGAAGGAAGGATGTAACGGGAAGCTCCCATAAGCCCGCCACCTATCACAACCACACCGTCCACGATGTTCAGTGCAGAAGCTATTGCACTTCCAGCCATTTCACCCAATTCGCGGAAACTGGCTATTGCCGCCTGCCGGTCGCCTGCCCTCATCCCTTCGGCTATATCGAATATGTCTTTGGGAGTCAGTCCACCGTCTTCCGAACCGGAAAGTTCACGATAGACCCGCTTGACGGCACGGATGCTTACGCTCTCTTCACTAATCATCGACGGGTATTTCTTGTTGCGCATCAGCCAGACATCACCGCCACAACCATTGTCTCCTGTCAGCAGACGGTTGTCGATTACGACTCCCGCACCGAATCCGGTACCTAAGGTGATACCCAACAGGTTGTGATACTCGCGGTTGCTGCCTGCCGCCTTCAATGCTGCATTCACCATCGGAAGTGCTCCGGACAAAGCTTCGCCATACGCAAACAGGTTTCCATCGTTCTCAATATATACCGGAATGCCGTAACGGTGCTGCAGGAAAGGACCGAGCGCCACTCCCTGACGGAAGGAAGGGAAATTGGGCAGGTTGCCTCCTATCACGCCGTTCTTATAATCAGCAGGACCGGGAAAAGCAAAACTGACAGCCACCGGAGCGGTATCCAGTTCCTTGATGACGGCATCAAAACCCGCCACCAACGTCGACAGACATCTGTCCAAGTCATCGGAAGCCGAAGGCATGCCGATAGGACGTACTATCTGTTTATTCCCACGGATGGCAGAGAATACAAAATTGGTTCCTCCGGCATCCAAGGTCAAAACGACACGTTTATCATTTTCATACATACTATTAAGGCTTGTTTAAAGGTTTGTACTCCTTAACTGAATCAAAAGCGGACGTAGGCTTTCACCGTCACACACTCTTTTCCTTCCGACTTGCCATAAGGACGGATGGTGTATTCTCCCACGCAGGCAGGAATGATGAAGGTTTCGGCATAATGCACTACAAAAGGTTTAAATGCCAGAGTGGGACTTTCCACGATAGCTTCTTCGCCTTCCAGCAGATTGAACACATTCACGCTGTTGTTTGTTTGATGGGATACTGGAACAGAGAAACGGTGACGACGGGTTTCGATAAACTCATTCGCATGCAGCCCGGTACGCTCTTCAGTCCATCCTTCCCCTTCTGCAATCGGAGTCACACAATTACGCAATTTCTCGTACACATAATCGGTATTGCGGTTCCAGTTTATCACACATTTGCCACGCTCCACATTGATAGGACGAGGTTTGCCGTCTAATCCCAAACGCTGCCAGTCCCACAACTTGAACGTAAACAGATTCGGGGTCGAGCTGATCTCAAGCACCATACTGCCGGCTCCCGAACAATGCACCGTACCGCCAGGAATCAGAAAATGGTCGTGCTTCTTTGCCGGTATCTTGTTGACATACTTCTCTGCATCGAATACGATTTCTCCGCGCTGTGCCCTGCGCAAGTCTTCTATCATCGCTTCCCGGTCCACACCGTTCTTGACACCCAGATATACAACTGCGCCTTCTTCGGCATCCAGCAGGTAGTAGCTTTCATCCTGCGTGTAATACATACCGAAATTCTCGCGGATGAACTGCGTAGTAGGATGTACCTGCAAGCTCAGATTGCCGCCTCCAATGGTATCCAGGAAGTCGAAACGAATCGGAAAGTCTTTCCCGAAACGCGCTTCTACCGGTTCGCCCAGCACTTCTTTGCTTTTCAGCAGAATCAAATCGACCGAAGGCAATTCGAAACGCACTCCGTTCACTTCGAAATATAGGCTGTTCTCTTCAGGCACACAGTCGAAACACCAACCATAATTGGACTGACTACGATCTAAATCGCATACATCCTTCATCCATTGTCCGCCCCACGGAGCCGGGTCAAAGAACGGAACCACACGGAAAGGCTTAGCAGCTGTCTTTTCAATACCTTTAAAGAAAGTGGCACGGTCTATCATCTTAGGCTGTCCGGCAATATGCGTATCCAACCAAAAATCCACCTTACCGAACAGAGAGTCTTTATAACGGTCGCAAATCCGCCAGTCGTTAAAGTATCCTCTCTTATATTGAAGAGAGACAGCTTCATTCCGGTTGTCCACCCCTAAAGCACGGACTTCATGACGGCGGAAACGCTGCTGGATTTCCCAACGCGCCATATCCACATACACCAGCGGAACGTCCGGAACAACCTTGCTTGCTCCCGTTCCCAACACAACCACCGGCATATCCGACCGACTGATACATTCCTGTGCATCGGCAAGCTTGCCGGCATCAAAATAATCATCCAATGACAAATTGGTTACATAACCGAACAACACATCATCGGTCATAAAACGTTCCGTCATACGTTTGATTTCCACTTCGTCTTTATACAAGTTGCAAACCCGGACGATTTGCACCAAAGGCAGAAGCGAAAGTTCCTCCAGCAGTTCCTCTTCGTATACACCGGTGTAACAATCCACCGCCAATACACGAGACCGGTTCAGCATGCCTTCAAGCACAGTACGCACTTCATCCCAACCTTGAAAGATTTTACCTTCAATTTGAGTGGCAGGAAATTTGTCGTAGTTTGACTTCCTCATACAGCTTAATTCTTTATTTGTTTATACATATATATTGTTTGTGCAAATATATGAATAATATTTTATTTTATGCAAGAGTTTAAAGAGAAAAATTTTTTATTATATTTGCAATAAAGAAAAAACATTACAGAAATGAACATAGATCACAACAGCAACAAGCCTCTACACATACAAGCAGAGGAAATTTTACGAAATCTCATTGATTCTGACGAATATAAAGACGGGAAATATCTTCCTAACGAAATTGAGTTGTCGCAAAGATTGAACATTTCCAGAAATACCTTGCGACAGGCAATCAACAAACTCGTATTCGAAGGTTTGTTGGTACGTAAGAAAGGTGTAGGTACAAAGGTTGCAGATAAAAGCATTGTGGGAGGAGTGAAAAACTGGCTCAGTTTTTCACAAGAGATGAAAATGCTGGGAATAGAAATACGCAATTTTGAATTGCATATCAGCTGGAAGAAACCGAATGAAGAAATCTGCCGTTTTTTTAATATGGATCCGGTACAACCTGTAAAATGTATTGTTTTAGAAAGAGTCAGAGGAAAAAAAGAATATCCGTTCGTCTATTTTATCTCTTACTTCAATCCTAAAATTCCTTTGACAGGAGAAGAAGATTACACACGGCCGTTGTACGAATTGCTGGAAAAAGACTATAGTATTGTCGTAAAGACCAGTAAAGAGCGAATTTCCGCCAACCTGGCAGGCGAACAGATAGCAGACAAATTGGACATCCAGCCAACTGACCCGATCCTGATTCGTCAACGATTCGTATACGATATCAATCAAATGCCTATCGAATATAATATAGGATATTATCGGGCTGACAGTTTTACTTATACAATAGAAGCAGAAAGATAAAGACACAACTCAGCTCCTGTGAAAATACAATATAACTGCGTTTACTGTAAGATTAATAATCTTACGGCGTGAAGATTAATAATCTTACAGCCTGAAGATTATTAATCTTGCCAGACTTACTGCCAAATTATCACGCGGTAAATGTTTCTTTAAGAATCGAGTAGGAGGTAAACATTAATCATAGGTGTTTATCTCCTATTTTCATGTTCACCGACCTCTCACACCACCGTACATGCCGTTCGGCATACGGCGGTTCCTATTTTGGGTACCATTCGAGATACGAACCCATTAAGGTATAATACCCTGCTTTTCTCAAGCTATCGTTATTTATCGCCACCTTCAATATAGGACTGTCAGCAATACGCCAATAACCTTTGCGAGTGTTACCCCATTCACATGCCTTGTATTTTCCAATACCACATTTAATGAGGTTTGCCACCTT
>NZ_NFKD01000098.1:0-8981 GCF_002160215.1 Bacteroides sp. An19
ATATCCAAAATTGATGAAGATACCTCTTCAAAAGTTTTAATCTGTTTATACATACTTAATTAACTATTGATTAGACGCTCTAATATAGCCAATTTTTATGTATAGAATTTAGGTATGATAACAATTCTAACCATGTATATATCAGATTATAGAGAACTTTGCCTTTACATAATATTTTAGTATACATAAGGCATGGCGGTAGGCTTTGACATGCTTGCGGCTGAAACGCTGCTGACGATGAAAGCAGACTATCCCGACATCCGACTGTCAGCCGTCATTCCTTTCCGTAACCAGCCCGACAGGTTCAGCCCAAAGGACAAGGAACGTTACCAATCCATTCTTGGCAAGGCAGACAATGTCATCATGCTGGGCGAGACCTATTTTGACGGCTGCTACCTGCGGCGCAATGACTATATGTTAAACCTTTCCTGCCATGTCATCGCCTATTTCAACGGCGAGCCGAAAGGCGGAACGTTTTACACTTGCCGGAGGGCGGAACGCATGGGCTTGAAAATAGACAACCTGTATCAACCATAAAAAGGAGGAACGTATGAAAACAATGACAGTGATTACATTCGACGGCATAGAATACACTTGCCGAATAGTGAAAGACAATCAAGGAGAAGACCAGTATATCGGCAGCCTGGCATTGCTTGACGCCATGCATCCAGGCAGTTTTGACAAGTCCTACGAAGTTTTTGTCGGTATGGAGGCTCAATACATTTATGAAGATTTTTTCTTCTATACGGAAGAGGAGAATTTACTATTACCAGATGACAAACTGATTGAAATTCTCCATGAAAGCAACCCCAACTGGTTCTGATGACAATATCCGTCCCGTGCATGGAAGCTATAAATGGCTTCCTGCATGGGGAATACTCCCTATGCCACTTGTATTTCCTGACAGGCTGCCAATTATATTTCCATAACCTGTTATACTTTTCTTTCTTTTGCAAGAAAATGTAATCTCCTTTTATATCAGTCTGTGTCTTTGTCCGTTCCCTTGCCCCTCACCGTTTGTTTTTCCAGCTGCAAATGTCGGGCATCGCGCTTGACCTGTCACGCTTTGAAGTGGATTTCTTGCGGAATCTTCCTCCTGCGGAGCGTATTCGGCAAGAAAAAGCGTCAGGTGAAGCATGATCGATGCCCGGATAAAAGCATCCGTAAATCCCAAACAGGCTTCGGGGAAGGAGCCGATGACAGGGAAAGAAGTTTCACTTAAACATCTACGGATATGAACAAGAAATTTGAAAACCTCAGAGAGATGAAAGAGTACCGCCTTGCCATGCAGGTGGAAGATGCGTTGAATGACTACGGCTTTGACTATGCAGCCTTTGCCGCCTCTATTCCACTGATGCACCCGACCTTACAGCAGAACCTCTATAAGCTGTTGAAGGAGTGTCTTATCGTGATGGCTGATGGCAAAAGACGTTATGATGACCGCAACCTTGCATCGCATGAGGAAGCAAAAGACATCATGGCTTACTTGGAAGAGAACGGACGTTATATCCCTTACATTTAAAATACATTGGACTATGGAAAGAAACACGGTTTATTTGGTTTACACCTTGATTGAACAAAGCGACTGCGTATCTGATTGCCACGCCTTATATGCCACTCTTGAACGTGCGAAAGCCGCAATGGACAGGGAAATAGAGGAAGCAAGTGAGAACTTCTGCAAAGGAGAAGTATTGCACGACTTGGAGCGGTTGTATGAGTTCCGTACGGAAGACGGCTATGGTTTTACAGTGGGCATAGAAGAAATGGAAGCGTTATGAACAGGAAACGATACAAGTACATTCACAGGCTGGTGGAAAAGATTACCACCAGCCCGTCAAACAACATGGAGTTCAACTGTTATGGGCATTTGGTACACCTGGAGAGCGAAACGGACTGCTATGTGTCTGTCGCAGTCTATCATACGACCGACCGCTATTCCGGTGAACTGGCGGATTTCAGCTTTGACTACTGGACACACGAGCTGTACGTGGAATACGCTGAGGACGAGCGCCTGTTTGGTGCCATTGTCCGGGCGTTCCGGGATATTTACGCCGGCAGCGGCTTCAGCGTGAGCAGTTATGAGGATTAAGATTTAATGGTATAACTAACGGATAAAAGAATATGGAAAAAGATTATGTATTGCGGGCTGCCGGCACCATCAGGGACCAGCTGGTAGCCGTGACTCCGATAGGTGTCATCCGGTCATGGCACATTGACAAGTTCGTGGCAACGGAATACAAGGGCATGGCTGCCTTGCGCTTCCATGTCAATGGAAAGGTGTTCAGCGGCAATGTCATCGTGGCGTTGGAAGGACAGGATTGTTACGGGGTGTATTTGCAGAACTATTCCGGAACGAAACATGTCAAGGACGGAGTGTATTTCATGGAACTTGGCGAGGTCATTGACCGTGCGGTTAAGAACCGCACGGGAAAAATATGCCGTATGAAGCCGGAAGCACCGGTCCCCTTTCATGACCCAAAAGAATAATGATTGTAGTAATGACGGACATGAGGACAAAGGCTACATCGGTAGCGGAAATCCTTGACGGATTGAAACGGGATGCCGTGCAGGCGGTCAAACACCTGCTGGAAGACAGACGGCTGGAAGCTATGCCTGTTGATGCGGCAATCCGGCTTGGCTGGATGGATGAGGACGGACAGGCATACGGCGGGAATATCACAAAAGTCAGCCTTGACGGGGAACGTTTGCATGTTCAAGTACAGGACAAAGACTTGTCATGCCTGCTTGATGAAAGGCAATTCATGCCCGGCTGCCACATCTGGCTTGCGCAGTTGAAAGAGGCCATCCTTCATGCCCCGGTCACCGGCAGACAAACGGCTTGAACATGGAACAGTAATTGATGGGATGCCAAACAGCAGCATCCCGTTTCCCTTTCCTGTTTATTTGCCTGACACCCTGCCGCGGACACGCTTCAGTTCCACCCCTTCATCCTTCAATACCCGGAAGATTGAACTGCGGCTCCTGAATCCGCTGGCCTTCCAGATGTCATCGATGGTGTAGCCGCTCCGGTACATGTTTACCACAAGCTTATGTCTTTCCGCCCTTCCGTATGCTGCCTGTGAAAGTACCTTTATCCCTTTCGTCCGCCTGCCGTTCCGCAGGGCGCACTTGCGTATTGCGTTCAAATCTTCAGGAAGTCTGGCGATGACAGACAATATATCGGATGTCCCGGTTCCCGGAAACAGGTCGTCATTGGAATCTATGCCGTCACGCAGGGAGACAAGGCGAACCCCTTTTATTCGGCAGAACTCCAGAAGGAATGACAACTGTCCGGAGCCCTTAAGTACATGGGCCAGTTTGGAAATGACCAGAGTATCTCCATTTCCGATGCTTGCCAGCAGCTTGTCCAAACCCAGACGGAACCGCCTCTCTTCCGGCTGTTCCTCAATGATGTCATCACATCCGAACCTTTTCATCCATAACTTATCTTCTTCCCTGTCGGCATATCCGGGAATATACGCCAAATATCCTATTTTCGTCATGCTGTTTTCCTGTAAGTGTACGTTTCTGCTGCAAAAGTATGATTTTTCTTGAGAAAAACATGCCTGTCCTCCTTAAAATGCGCTTTGATGCCTATCTTTATAATCCGTGATGCGCTGTCACATTGTACACTTGGGAAATTGCATAGCCACTTTATCATACCGACAGGATATACCGGCAGATTCTTTACAAAGTTGGCCAGCAGAAAACAGAATTCGGCACAGGCAGTCAGACAGTCTTTTTTATGTCATATCTTATCCGTTAACAGACTGTCAGACAGTTATAAAAAACATACTATGAGTATGATAGCTTAAGAATCAGTAACATTTCATACATCCTTGATGCTGTATGTTTTCCATGCAGTAACTTTGCGCCGTCAAAATTCAAACAAAACCGATGGAACAAAAAATTAAAGCCGGGAAGCCGGACCGGTGGCAGGGTAGAACATTGTATAGGGAGAGGCAAAAACGGCATATCTTTCCTTCCCTTAAAAATCATACTTTATGCTACATGCTATTCATGGCGGCCACTTTCGTGTTCTGCGGATGTCAGTCCACAGACAAGGATACGCACCTTACCGCAGAAGAGGCAAAGACAATACGTCATGATTTCTTGCACAAAATTCAGACAAAGAATGAGGTCGGAACGGAAGAACTCATATCTCTTGTTAAAGAATGGAAACGCATCGATAAGGCTGTTTCTGACGGTTCTGCGCCTGATACGGCAGACTTCCACACCGCCCATGTCTCCAAAGACCATATTGTCTGGAACGACTCTGTCCGTTCACAAATGCGCCGCCTGATAGACAGCCGCCAGCGCCGCCTGACCGACTACCTTACCGTGGTGCAAAACCTTAACAGCATTGAGACGGATACTGTGTCAATGAGGTTGGCCTCTTCCGTCCACAGGCTCTACCGCAAAGCCGGGACGGCAGGCATCTACAAAGGAAGCGGCAAGGAGGCGGTGCGCAACTACAACCGGTTGTTGGAAGATGTGTTGCGCAAAGGTATCCATAACCGGCAGGAAGTCTTTGGATTTCTCATGGAGGAAGATGTGGCGTTCCGTTCATTCCTTCACCACCTGCCTGTCATAAGCGGCGGGGACATACCGATGGGCGGCATCACCAGGAATACCGGAACTGTCATCCGCCGTATCATCGGATTGGCCGATTCGGTGCCGCCCGTACTCGAAAAACCGGAGGCCGTCATCCTGTTGACCATGCGTAATAACCGGAGGCTGCTGCAGAATGCGGCGGCTTGTGTGGAAGACCTGGAAGTTCTCCGTATCAAAGATGACGGACAGGCAGCGGCCTACCTCTGGATGATCCTGCAGCCGTGGATAACTTTCGACGGTCTTGCCTATGCCCTCATGGATGAAGGGGAATGGCATCTGTTGGAAGAACTTGCCGTCAAGACCCCCGGCTCTTTAGGCAAGCTGAAAGTGGATGGCAGCCCTTTCGACATCAACGCACTGCCAGCACTCCTCATCGAAACGTTTATCCTCGGATGACTTTCATGTTTTACCTATCCTGACAACAATAAAACCAGATATAATGCAGAAAGAACAGATTGACCGTTTTATCACACTGGCCTCCCTGGAGATGCCGGCGTTAATAGCTCAACCCCTTTTCCAAGGAGCGGAAATATATGATGATTATGCCCTGCTCACGTTCAGCCTGCCAAAGGCGTACCCGATGGAAGAACTGGTTGACGAACTGGAGGACCAGATGGAACTGGTGCTGCTTTACCACCATGTGCCAAGTTCCGACACCCCTTTCGGGCAACGCTGCTGTGCCTATTCCAATCCCCGTTTCGGGCATATGTTCAAGATGAACGCACTGGCCGACGACCGGGTGAAGTGTGACACGATGTACGTGACCTTGTACGACTCGCTGGAAGTCATGGGCAGCGAGCTCCGTGAGGAACTTCTTCGGTCCATGAAGGGTGGTAAACTCCTGTACTCCATCAAGGAAGAAGAACTGCTTAAAGATTTCATCTGCCTATGAAAGACACCCTGTACAGGCAGCTTGCCTCCGTCATCCACGAGTACCGTACATGGGTGGACGTGCTGGACACCGAACGTGAAGGCAACTTCATGATTCTGTCCGGTGGCAGTCTCCAGCCGGTCCGTTGCCGGATGCTTTCCTTATTCGCAAAACGGACTCACGCCACCTATCCGAAAGGTCATGTGTGGAACATCCCGGAATACCGACTTGACCGGGCAGTGAACTCGCTGAAAAGGAAACCGGCGTTCAAGGAAAGATACAATTCGGGAAAGTTGTCCATACAGGACGCCGAGGACATCATCCTCCTTGCCTCTGACAAACTCATCAGTCTGGAACTTGAACTATAACCATAAAACAAGAATAAAACGATGCTTATCACCATCCTTTATATATTCTACACGCTGACCTATGCCGCCCTTCCTTTCCTGTATAAAAGCAGGCGTCCTTCCATGATCCAATTTTATTTGCGTATGGCTTACAGCCGTAGCTTCCGCAGATGCTACACGCTGGGAATGCTCGCCACACTCATGGTGTTCCACTTCTACCATCTGAATGTCTTTGGAAATGTCTATGAACTGGCCTTGTCATCCATTGCCTGCCTGGCCCTGTATTCCCATAAGAACACGGAGGGGGCATTCGATTTCCTGCAACGGAAACACCGTCTGTTTTGGTCGGCAATGGCAGCAATTATTCTGGTTTTCGTTCCGCATACGCTGCCTCTTGGCGTTACCTTGGCCACTGTCTTGTCCGGTGCTGTGTTCTATCCCTCGCGGGCTGTACGCACGGCTTCATCCGATAAGCTTAAAGCATACTTGGAATCTCCACATGACATTGTGGCGGATTACTACAAATGGCAGTAGGAAGTCTCGCCTGATGGAAAGATTGCTTACAGAAAAGCCTTTCCCTGCCATCCGGCCTGACTTGATTGAACAGGATAACGATTAAAAACAAATCACGCATGAAAGAAAATAAAACGACTAAGTGCCGCATCCAAATCGACACAGACCTGCTCGCATACCTCAATCCCGAATCGGGCGAGAAATGCTCAAAGATGGCCGCGTTCCGCAACCTTGTGGAGATAGCCAACGGGAACAAGAAAGAGTTCCCTGCCATCGCCAAGCCCTTGCCTGAAAGACAAGTGGCATTGACGGTCAGCGGACTTGCCAAACACTGGAACTGGCACCGCACCACGGTAAGGAAATTCCTCTCCACATTGGAGGAGGCAGGAACAGTCAAAGTCATTGGCCGCAGCGGCTATTTCATTCTTACTGTCACTTGCGTAGTGCCGGACGGGGAGAACTCCCAAGTCCCTTTGCTGTCGGAAGAAGAACTGCTCTTGAACCGCTGGCTCTGTGGCTACCTCACCATCGAGGAATCGGTGGAAATGCTTGCACACTTCATCACCGGAACGGATAAACTGTTCGTGCCCGAACCGACAGGCAAACACTCCGGCCGGCAAGCATCCACCGGCGAACGCCTGCACAAACTAATAGCCCACATCATTCTCCACCGCACGGGAATCATTCAGTCCGATATACAGGTGAACGAAGCCCTTGAAAAATTGTTCCTGGAAGAATGCGGCAAAGACCTTGCGCGTTTCCTTCTGCGGCTGACGCTTGCCGGACTGCGGCTCATCGACGCTGGAAACCTGTGGGAAGCGCAAGCCACTTGTAACGGCGATGAAACCGCCGACATCATTCTACGGCATTATCTCCCCTTTATAACGCAAGATAAGTCCCGCAATGAGCATACGCCACACGGGGAAACCAAGCCTGCGGAAAAATCGGGAAAATACTAAACCAAGGCGGCTTGTTTCCCCTCTCATCGGGTCTTGCCAGGACATGAACAAGGCATCCGACAAAGCGGATGGGTATCAACGGAGGTCTTGACCTCCGACCCTGACGACAGGGCTTGCCCACGAAGACAGGCTCAGCCTGCGTAGCCTAATACGCACTTTGCCCGGAAAGGGCAAAATGCAGGAACCGCCGGAGGCGGCAGCAAGCTGTAAAAAATGACCGGATTATATGGCAGAAAGCATCAAACAGGTATTTGACATCAGGCCCGGAAAGGGCATGAGCGAGGGCCAGAGCAACGAGCATCAGCGCAACTGGACGGAAAGAGGTTGGGAATGGGCGACGAGGCACGGCAATTATGACCGCACCCGTGAACGGCTCAACTTTGAAATAGTCAAGGGCGGGAAAGTTGTACCCGTGGATAAATCCAAGTCTATCGGGCAGCGCATGGTGGAATCCCTGCAATCCCGTGGCATCAAAGACCCCAACGAGGGACTCTCCGAGCCTGGGTTCCGCACGGTGGCCAACATCATCTTCGGCGGTTCGAGGGAGCGTATGCACCAGCTGGCCTTCGGCAGTCAGAGGGTGGACTTCACGCACGGGGCTGACAACTCGCACATCCGGCGCAACAAGGATATAGAGCGTTGGGCGCAGGATGTGTACAGGTTCGCATGTGGACAATGGGGCGAAGATAACGTCGTCGGCTTCTATGTACACCTCGACGAGCTGAATCCCCATGTGCATTGCACCGTGATACCGATGGATCCACGCGGCAGGATTTCCTACAACAAGGTTTTCGGAGGCAACAAATACGACTCCAAACAGCGTTTCTATTTCTACCATGACGAGTTCGCCAAGGTGAATGAAAAGTGGGGAATGAAGCGCGGTAGCAGCATAGCCGTGACAGGTGCGAAACACCGGACCACGGAGGAATACCGCCGTGCGTTGAGCGAGGAATGCACGACCATGGAGGAACAGATTGAGAACAACAGAAAGTTGCTCGGCGAGTTGCTTGCCGACATCCGTTTTGCCGAGAAACGGGTGAAAGGGCTGGGCACGATGATTGTCAACTTAGAGGAGAAAAAGAAGCAGATGATTGCCGAGATGGAAGCCCTTGCGGAAGAGTTGAAAGCAGGACGTGGCGATTCTGAGGAATTGCGCAAAAAGATAAGCAGACTCGACCTCGAACTGGAGAAAGTGCTTGACAACCTCACCGACAAGCGCAAGAAATTGGAAGAAGCAAACAAACAACTCACCGAGTATCGTAGGATAGAGGAAGAAACACGGGAACGTGCGGTGGAATACCGCCGAGACCTCAAAGCGGCCACTTACGACCTGGAACATCAGGTACGTTACCGGCTGGCGGACGCCTTGCTGGGAGACATCCTGAAAGACTTCCGGTCACAGTTTTCAGCAATGGATGATAACGGACGCGGCGTGTTTGACGGTTCGCTCCTGAAAGATGTGGCCGAGCGGGGCGAAGACATCTTCAAATGTGCCATCTATCTCTTTGCGAACTATGTGGACCTGGCTACGACATTTGCCGAAAACCACGGCGGCGGGGGTGGTGACAATGACCTGCCTTGGGGACGGAAAGAGGACGAGGACGACCGGGCCTGGGCAAGACGCTGCCTGATACAGGCAAGCCGGATGATGAAGCCCAAAGGAGGCAAGAACGTCCG
>NZ_NFKD01000099.1:0-8547 GCF_002160215.1 Bacteroides sp. An19
CATACGGTCTCTTGAAACTGTCCGATAAGTGTTTGCGTTTCTTTGGCTGCTATCTCTTGGCGCATCGTTTTCCATGCTTCAGGGTTCCGCCGGTTCTGTTCAGCTACATATTCTTTGATAGCCGCCAATCGGTCTGTGACTAACTGTTTCTCTAATAGCAAGTAGCGGCGTTCCCGACGCTTGATGAAAAGGAAAATGCCGATGCCGCATAACAGAAGCGTGATGAAGATACCTACACATAAGTAAATGGTGTTTTCACGTCGGTTAGCCTCCGCCTTTTGGCGGCTCATTTGTTGCAGATATTGTTCGGTCAGTCTCCCTATTTTATCGGTTTGCCGCAAGGCATAAAGCGAATCTTTATAAATATGGAAAGAATCGACATAGACGAAAGCCAAAGCCGGGTGTTCTTTCCGATGCAACTGTGACAGGTTATAAAATGCCATAGTCCGGGTGATGATTTGCGGATCTTTTGTTGCTTTGAGGAAATAGAAAGAAGCCGAATCGACATTACCTTCTTCTTTGAAAAGCATAGCCTTGTTGTAAAAATCATTGCCGTAAGTATCAACTATTTCCTGCAGGTAAACTTTAGCCTGTTGGCGATTGCCGGTCAAACGGGCATGCAGGCACAATTGCCTGATGATATACCTTTCGTAGGATTTATTTTCTAATTGGCGGGCGAACGAAATGGCTTCCTGATAATAATGGTAAGCACTGTCGTATCGATTCAGCAACATAAAAATATCTCCCAAGCTGTACGCGGTGATGTAACAATCCAACGTATCAGAATGTGTGTCTACATACTTCTGCATTTCCCGGTAATGTAACAAGGCTTGTGAGTAGCAGTCAGTTTTGTGATATAAGTACCCCAAGTCGTAGTTCACCAACATCCGTGTACGGTCTTGTGCCTGTGGGGGCAGTGCGGCAAGTGCCTGCAGATTAACCTTCAGGGCAAGGGTGTCGTTGCCTTGCTGCTGGTAGATGCGTCCCAAGAGGAAATAGCTTTTGGCAAGCGGGATGCCGGGAGCCTCCTTACTATAATAATCCAGAGCGATCCGTATCAACGAATCGTTCATTCCTATCCGGCCCTGTTTGTTCAGGGCTTCGGTATAGAGCAAGGCATAGCCTGCCCGCGCCTTTCCTTGTAAACGGTCGGGGCGGACTATCTGCCCGAGCAGGTCCATTACCGAATCAGGTTGTGCGGTATGTAGGGAGGCCTCCTGCAGCAAAGCCAGATCGTTCTTGCTCCCTTGGCGGCAGGAACCAAGCAACAGCAGGCAGAGGCAAATCTGCATCATGTGTTTCATGCCGACAAAGATACACATTTTTTCAGAAGCAGCCATACTGTGTACGGGATGTATTTGTGCACTTGAAAATCAAACGCAAAGACGCAAAGGCGCAAAGATTTTATATTTAGAGAGGGCAAAGAACACAGAGAGTGGCATCGGTTCGTTAGTTTTCATAGTCCTACATAATTAATCCTCTACTCTATTTTATTTAACCGATATAAATTGCCGTCCATGCGTTCTGTAACGCTTATTACCTTATATAATTGCATAGAGCAGTCTCCCTCTACCAAAAAATCAAAGGCAGAACGGGGCAAGGACAAGGTATCCGCACCCGACTCCTTTAACCATCCGGATGTCGCTCCACAGGTGATGACCAACAGTGAATCCGCTTTGCCAGACAACAGACTTTCTTTTTCCGCCGAACCGTCTTCGACAAACAAAAAGTAAGCATACCGCTTCCTGTCATACAAGAAATCAATCTTAGAGTATCGGAAACCGAGCGCATCCTCATTTATCATGCGCTTTTTCGCTAATTCTATCCACACATTGGCAATATAGCCGCTGATGCGGCTCTTATTCGCAACAACAGCCAATGCCGCCAACACTACCAATACGTACCAAACAATTCTTTTTTTCATCGTTTCTATTTATAAAAAACTAAAAATCATTTCAGAGAAATGCTGACCAACCGATAGCCATTTTCTTCATCCAAGGCCATTGCATAAACCACATTCCGTACTTCATCCACACATAAACGAGCCAAACGCCTGTCTGTACGTATTCGTTTTACAGCCTTTCCTTGCCAGTCAAATACAACGATTGAATAAGGCTCCAATGCATCCCCTTTCTCGTGCAACAATGCATAAACAAATCCATTGGTCACATAAACATCTTCAAATCCCAACTGAGTATTTTCATTGCCAACGACAAATACCGGTACGGCTCCTTCAGCCTGTCCATAGACAGGCTCATAGATACACAAGGTAGTATCCGCTAGCAATTCCAAATCTGACCGCACACTAAAATACTCCAATATGCCGCCAATATAAGTAGCATTCAACATTTTAGCATAATCAGGCTTAAAAAGGGTACGTGTATCACTGCTGAATACAGACCAGATTTCTTCTTCTTTGCCGGCTACGTATTCGGTCGGGAAATTGCCATATACAGATTTTATGTCATGTTTGGCCAAATCAAATCTGCCATAACGTAACTGGGGCTGATTGGCTTTCACTAAAAACACACTGTCTTTTACAGGAAGCATATCATATAATACAAAAGGCGTTTCGGATGACGGAAGCATACCATAATCTACCTTATATTCCTGAAAATGCAATTTGCTTATTAAATCTGTATCTAAATGATATACCACTATTTTACGTGAAACGCCATCGTAAACATATAAGACATTTCTACGGACAGACAAATGAAATTGATTGGCTGATAAAAGCTCGCCCGGACCTTGACCTTTATGTGCAAACCGACCGACAGGTTTTCCTGACTGCGTATAGACATGAAAATAATAATCATCCATATCATCCAATACGACAAGACAAGAATCCGTATAGTCCATTTGCAGAGGGAAACGCCACAGAGAAGAATCGTTCAGCGTATGCACCTGCATGTCATAAACACTATCTATACTAATCCCATTAGAATAATAGACAGATTTGCTTTGTTCGGCACACCCTGCCAACAGACCAAGTGCCAACAAAGGTAAACAAAATAATAGGTTCTTCATATTCGCCTGATGTTTCTACTTGATTGAAACTACAATAGAAGAATGTGCTATCATGTAAAAACACTGCAATACAATATAGTTACAAGCATTCACATTTCAGCACATTCAAGATATTACATAATCTCCCTATAAGGAACAAGAATGACTTCCGGTCAACGTTCCTTTAGAAGGTCTTATTTCAGTACCACACAACCCACATTTTGCCCCACATTTATTTACGCTCCCTTTACACGACCAAGTTGTGTGTGTCCCACTTTCATTACCAGCCAACGCTTCCACGTTGGCCAAAGCCAAGTCGGACAACATCGCTTCTTTATCCTGTGCTTGGTAAGCCGTTACACCGGCTGCTACAGCCAAAGCGGCTGCAAATGCCAGCTTCATAAGCTTCTTTTTCATAATTGCTAAAATTTAATGTTATTCTTACTTTGTTTGTTCATTCACTCCGTTCATTCACTCCTGCGAAGCCGCAAATCCACGGTTTGCGTATCTTCTGTTTTCTTCGTAACTTTGCTTCGGTTTAACCTCCTTTCGTTTTAGGGTTTGACTGGAGTGGGAACATATAAAGCTGTCTTCCAAATGAACTCTTTATCGTTTCCACTCCTTATTCTATATTAATACCATTACTTTTGCATACATACACGTTAACATATCCGGCGGGTATCCCCGCCCTTACATTGATTGTTGCAACAATCTTGTTCTAATTTATAAATTTCTATCAACACACTTTACTTATTTCATGCGGTACACACAAAGCGACACCGCATCGCCATCCGTATCGTCAACCGAATAAGTCACCAGACAACCGGGTATATCAGCCGATACCGGATGACCTAAATAGTCCATGCCTACAGACGAAACGTCCAGATTCTTGTAACAAGTCATCACACCGGTACGTTTATCATACAACGAATAGACGGCACGAGGGTCACCGTGCTGCTCCGTCCATATACCGAATATAAAACGAGGGGAACAAGCATAAATCAGGCAAGACCAATAAGAGGACGACACATCCATGCTGTTTTCTACCCCACCAAAAGAACGGGTGCTCTTCTGCAAAGGGTTGACCTGCAGTTCCACGCTGACCGAATCGGCTGTGCAATCATAATGCAGGTAACGGTCGGTGGCGGGACACGAAATGCCTATAACCTGAGAAGAGACGGGATAAAGCCTATCCCAAAAAGCGGAGACCACCGGGTACTTTTCCTTGTATTCCAACAGCACCTTACGCAACCTCCCGTCGGCAGACATCAGCCAAAGACCACACGGGCCGTTGTATATGAAATCTGGAGTAAAGCAGAGGAAACTGCCGTCGGGAAGCAAGGCGATGTTGTTTGCCATGTATTCCGTACGGATTGTACGGAGGAAATCACCCGCAAACGTATAGACATGGATTGCACCCTTTATTTTATCATACACATACAAGGATTCGGAATGCCTGTCAACCATCAGGCGGGTCACCGTAGAATATTCACCGGGACCTTGTCCCCGCCGGTAAATCTTATTGAGGAAAGTGCCTCCTTCTGTAAAATGGTAAATGCTCATCTGAAGCTGGTCGTAAACGAACAGGCAGCTGTCTGCAGTGCAGACCTGGACAGGTCTGCCTATCACTTCACCCTCCGGCAAGTCCAAATGAATTTGCCGCCTGGACGATACAAAAGCAGATAAAGGAAGACTGTCTTCCGCTACCGAAAAATCAATGTCGACCGATGCCTTACACACCCCGTCTTCCATTCGGGAAGAACGGGAACAGGCACAAAGCAGGAACAAGAATATCACATATACATACTTCATCTTTAAACAATATTATGTTGACATGGAGATTACAGGACACATAACCGCACGGAAAGGTCATGCATCCTGATACGCCATTTTTACGAAACACACCATCAAGGGCAAACATCTGTTGCCGAACAAGCACTATACTTATTCCCTGTATATTTACAGCAAGGTATTTCCGTATACATATTAAATTCAGGAATATACAACTTGTAGGTAGAAGCCGCATACCCCTTTTTAAACACTTCATCATCGTTATCATTCCCATGGTCACCTCCTGTATTCTCACCTCCAGCCAACGCTTCCACGTTAGCCAAAACCAAATCAGATAATGTTTCCTTATCCTGTGCATGGTAAGCCGTCACACCGGCTGCTACAGCCAAAGCGGCTGCAAATGCCAGCTTCATAAGCTTCTTTTTCATAATTGCTATACTTTAATGTTATTCTTACTTTGTTTGTTCATTCACTCCGTTCATTCACTCCTGCGAAGCCGCAAATCCCCGATTTGCGTATCTCCTGTTTTCTTCGTAACTTTGCTTCGGTTTAACCTCCTTTCGTTTTAGGGTTTGACTGGAGTGGGAACATATAAAGCTGTCTTCCAAATGAACTCTGTACCGTTTCCACTCCTTATCCTATATGAATACCATTACCTTTGCATACATACACGTTGACGTATCCGGGCGGGCAAACCCCGCCCCTACATTGATATGTTGCAACAATCTTATTGACAATCTCAATGCCGCACGGGTATCACCAAAGGGGCATTGCCCGTGTTCTTCAGCGTCACTTTCCGTTCTTTCTTCTTCCCCATCGGGAAAGAACCGAACTGCACTTCCCGTTCGCTTAAAAAAGCAGTGGTCTGCTTCGCATCCGTAGATGCGGAACGCTTGCCGATGACTATATTCAAGTAGAACTCTTTCACCAACGGATTGTGGACCGAACACTTCATCATCGTTACCTCGGTTTGCGAATCTCCTATATTACTTTGCATCGGGTCCGTTATTCTTTATCAAAAGATTTGAAAGAAAACCTTATTAACAAAGGATTGTCATCTTCCAATCTGCCGCATCGGCGAATCAAATCATGCAGCATCCCCTTTTCTTGAAAAAAGAAAGGATAAAGTATACCATAAAAAGACTCATCGGAAGCGTTTACAACCACTAAGGGAGAATCTTGGTCTTGTTTTCCTGAATATATCCTTTTCATACGCTTGTCTATACAGATATTATACAGTGATAAATCGGGAGACACAGTACTTATAAACAGGTGACTCCCCGTTTCATAAGTGGATAACAAGCATTTAAAATAAGGCTTACTATCCACCGAAGAAAGTTCTGTGGCAGTCTGTGGTATCAAGCTGGAAGGTAATGTCCATTTGCCAAAATCGAAAGCGTATTTCTTCTGTAATTCGTCTCCCACAAGTCGGTCTATCCGGAAATGACCGTAATCGGACAGGCAATTCACTTCTCCTTCCGAATCATAAAAGAACTTTTGAGTGACAAAAGGGAAGCCTTCACGTTTCTTTATGCCGACCATACGGTTATCCGTATAAACATATAAACTATAATCTTGACCAGCCGACCAAAAATAGAAACAATCCTTAGTAGGATTCACAAATTGATAAAAATCGGATGCCATACTGTCTTCAAAAGTCAAACGATATTGATAACGGCCTGTTTCCATATCATAAGCCAATACCGACGCATTGTCTAATATCAAAAGGCTTTTCTTGTCATAACTGAGTGTCATGTCCTTAATGACAGTATATTCCCCTTCACCGCCGCCTAAGGCATCTATTTGGTATAAAAAAGCGCCATGGGAATTAAAGACGAATATCGACTTTTGCTTATCGTCATGGTAAACGATGTAATTGCTTGTTACGATACATTTACGCGCATAACTCAACAACAGGCTATCCGTTGTTTCCAACGGTATGGCCTCTTCCACTTGGACAAGCGAATTCCAATCGAATACAGAATCCTCACGATAATCAATGGCATAAGTATCCCTGTCTGACTCAAAGCGAGAGGTACACGAACCTAACAACAATACTAAAACAAGCCCCATCCATTTCATAAAATACGATATTACTGTTTTGTTTGTAAGCTTCTGCCATCCTTCAAACGAAAGGACAAAAACCTACAAACTTTAGAATCTGACAATCAACAATCTGAAGCAAAACATTCGTCCGGTCCTCCAGGTTTACAACTTACCCATTTCTTATAAGAAACCGGATCCGGACAATTACCTGTTGTTTTGGTAAATCCACCGCTTAATTCACCACCTGCCAACGCTTCCACGTTGGCCAAAGCCAAGTCAGACATCACTTCTTTATCTTGAGCTTGGTAAGCCGTAACTCCAGCTACTACAGCCAAAGCGGCTGCAAATGTTATTTTCAAAAATCTTGATTTCATTTTTTTCTTGTTTTAATTGATTATTACTTTATTTGTTTTTTACCTGCGAAGCCGCAAATCCCCGATTTGCGTATCTTCTGTTTTCTTCGTAACTTTGCTTCGGTTTAACCTCCTTTCTGTTTAGGGTTTGACCGGAGTGGAGACATACAGGTTTCCTTGCACGAACTCCGTTCCGTTTCCACTCCTTTTATATAAAATCTCTTTATCTTTTGCACAAATAGCAATAATTATATTGTAGGGGCGTATCGCATACGCCCTGAAAACATACACGTGGATTACTGGACGCATTCGGGCGTATGCAATACGCCCCTACAACGAATGGAAGAAACCCAATTAAAACCAATTGTCAATTGCTTACCGCTTCCCCCGTTACGATGATGCGCAACGGAGCATCTGCCGTGTTGCAATACACGTCTACCGTCTTGCGGAAATGACCTGCCTCATCCGCCTCGTAAACAATCAGCAAGGTGGTTTCCTCGCCCGGACGCAAAGGACGCTGGCTGTATTCCACACGGGTACAGCCACACGAAGTGTCTATACCGTGTATCACCAAAGTGACATTGCCCGTGTTCTTCAGCGTCACCTTCCGTTCTTTCTTCTCCCCCATGGGGAAAGAACCGAACTGCACTTCCCGTTCGCTCAACGAAGCAGAGGTCTGCACTGTTTCTGCCGAAGCGGAACGCTTGCCACCGATGATGTTCAGATAAAGTTCCTTCACCTGCGGATTATGGACAGGATTGCCGATGGCAACTACCCGGTTGTCCTTATCGAGCAGGAAAGTCTGCAGAGCCATCTCCGAAGGAAAACGGTTCAGGCGGTTGAAAGCATCCTCACGGTCGAAACACACCGGATAGGTAAAGCCATCGCGTCGTGTCAGATAAGCTAACTCGCGTGTATCCTTCGGATGGAAAAAGAATACATAAGACAACTTGTCCCTTCCGAACAACGAATCGGTCTCCGCTATCAACTGTTTCCACTTGGGCAGCTGCAGCTTGCAGCTGGCACAACCCAGAGAATCGACATACGTCACGATGCGGTAGGGAACAGCCTGCCAGCGGAAATCCACCGTGTCCCTACCCTGCACCGTAAACACCGCTTGCGCAGGAAAGGAGATTTCCTTCCCGTCCCATTCTTGCACCAGACGCGTCAAACGTTCCTTATCGGATTCCTGACAAGCTGCCAGCAAACACAGCATCAATAGCAATACACCCGTTTTCTTCATAGCTTTGGTAACATTTGGTTACAAACGGAAAGTACCTGTATAAACCGTACCATCTATTTCTATCCGCAACTGATACGTACCTGCAGGCATACCGCTTAGGTCAATCAT